>NZ_JADBUZ010000114.1:0-77833 GCF_020245305.1 Microcystis sp. M20BS1
TCAATCCTTATCTGGCAAGAGATTTAATTGATTAGTTCGCTCCAGATCGCAAACAATTGACAAAAATTGCGGCAATGTCTGTCTCTATAAAGGTTTCATTCCTTATAACCCCGTCCATTGCATAAGACAAACCGAAGAACCTTACTTTCTGGCTTATTTTTCTGATTTGGTCGGCAGAGAAAATCCAAAGATAAAAAGTCTGCAGCTAGTTTAAACATGAATTGAACCCTCCTTAGGAAATGGTTGTGAGAAAGGCTGAAATTAATTTACAGAAAAGAAACGGCCAACCTATGACTAACTTTTGTTACCGCTCAACTAAACTTACTCAAACTTACTTAAAAGCCTGAAAGCTTAGTCATTCGTAGTGGGTCAAGCACTACAGGATTAAACGGCAAACCCTTTATTCCCTGGTCAATGACATCAGGAATTACTTTTCTAATGATGTTAAATGCCCCATTGACATCGGCATTTAACAACTGATTTGTTTCCATTTTATAAAGTCCCCTAGCTAACCTTTTTCCCTTAAATAATGGTTTTTCTTCACCATATTTAGGTAACTCATCCCTATCTAAAGCAATGGATTGTGAGGTATAGGATTCTTCAGTTATTATAACTTTTATTCCTTTTAATTGAGCTTTGTAGGTTAACATTTCTATTAATCTATTATGGGGAATATTGACAAATTGTTGATTATTCCTTTTTCCTAGATTAAGAGATTGTTTCATCCACTCATTATGCCCAATTATTAACGTCCCTATTTGATGAATAGTACACCAATCTATTACTCTTTTACTGGCTGTGTGTAGATAATTTTCTACTCGACAGTTTCGTTTATGGGTCAGGAATAGCAATCTCTTAGATGAGGGTTGATTATTTTGGGTTTTCAGTTGAGATTGTAAGCGGGAACGTTGTTTGTTGTAGAAGGTGTTAATTGCTTTTAACGGTCTGCCATTTACCAAAAGAGGTGCTACACCTGTTTGATTTGTAGTTACAGCCATTAAGTTATTAACTCCTAAATCTATCCCAGCTATCTCTTGTTTATCTGTGGTTTCCGACCGTCTTTCATAGACTATTTCAATGACATAACAGCTACTTTTGGGGACAATTCTCACCTCAATTATTTCTCTTCGGGAAGTGGTAATTTTTAAGTCGCTCATAGACAAGTGACAAATTCCTTCTTTTAGAGGTTTTTTATAAATTGATTCCTGAGAATATATCAGCAGGTTTCTTCCTTTGGTTTTGTCCTTATACTTAATAATTTTGGGTTTTCCTAAAAATTTTTCAGGGTGTTTTTTCCAAGCTCTAAAAGCGGCAAAATAACTAACCCAAGCTTGCTCCAATCTTCTGATTATCTGCTTGCTCACTTTCGTGGGTAAAGCTAAATAATCTGAGGTTTTAGATACCAGATAATAGAGTTGATTGAAACTCAGTTTTTGGGAGTTTTCAAAGAAATATTGGCGATAATGGTAGTTAGCTAGATTGAACAAATTTTTTGACAAAAAGGCATAATGGTCGATTTCTGACCAGAAGGGATGGTTTTGACTGATAATATGACGTTCAACTAGCTTCATATCTTGATTATACCTGATAAGTAGTCGTGCAAAATAAATTTCCTAGTGAAAACAGGCAAGAGGCAATAGGCAAGAGGCAAAAGCTTTATCGAAATGTGTAATTAATTTTGCTTAGGTACTTAACGTTCTTAAAATCTATCGGTGGCAAAAGTTACTTATTTTAGTTATATAGCTACAGGAATGAGTAACTTTAAAAAGCTTTAGTTAGGTTTTTGGTTTCTGTGGTTAACCCCTAATAGGCCAGGGTGAGAGCATCTCAAACGCTATTGACAATTGACTTGTGATCCGCGTCGGCATTTCAAGTGATACCAGTCAATCATCATAGTTACGAACTCGACCCATTTGGTTGATTTTTGCTTAACAATTGAGATGGCAAATTCTACTTAAATATGCCTGAACCGGCCTCTGGGTAAGCAACTCACATAAAGTTTATTTGATCAAGGATTGTTAAGATTGGCTTACCCTCCTAATGGGCCGATTTAATTTACTAAAGCTTAATCTAATTAACAAGATATTGATTTAGTTAATACAGGTTTAATCTCGATTAAGGCAATGACATTATACCATACATTTAAAAAAATACAAGCGTAAATTGGTTTTTTTAAAATCTTTTTATAGACGAGCTTAACTTATCTTAAAATGTAGTGTACGGCTTACCTGCCATCCTTATTTGACTGACGGCTAACTGCTATATTTTCTGATGATGATATAAATAGCAACAACTATAGACGAATAGCTATGAGCTTTGGTGAAGAATTTCAATTACTGCTGCGGGCGCGCTATCCTCTCATCTATATTACCACCCTAGAAGAAGAACGTCTCGAAAAAGCGATCGCCGATATTGCCAAACAGAGCAATAACCGTGCTGTCTATGTCTGGGATTTCGTGGATGGTTATCAAGATAATCCCAATAATGAGAACTTTGCTCGGCGTAATCCCCTGCAAGCTCTTGAATTCGTCGAAAAGCTGCCGACTAACATCGCCGCCATCATGATTTTACGCGATTTCCAGCGCTTTCTCGAAGATATTTCCATCGCCAGAAAATTGCGTAATCTTGCCCGTTCCCTGAAATCTCAGCCTAAAAACCTAATTATCGTCGCTCCCGAACTGTCTATCCCCTCGGATCTCACCGAAGTAATCACCGTCGTCGATTTTCCCCTCCCCAGTGGCGAAGAAATTAAACAGGAAATTCAGCGATTAATCGCTGCCACCGGACAACCCGTCAAAGAACCACTCCTCGATGAATTAGTGCTTTCTGCCCAAGGATTATCCCTAGAGAGAATTCGTCGGGTTTTAGCTAAATGTTTAGCCAGTCACGGCAAAATTGAGCCAGAGGACGTGGAATTAATTTTGGCAGAAAAACGCCAATCGATTCGTCAAACCCAGATATTGGACTTTTATCCCGCCACAGAGCAGATTTCTGACATCGGCGGCCTAGATAATCTCAAAGATTGGCTGATTCGTCGCGGTGGTGCTTTTAGTGAACGCGCCCGCGCCTACGGTTTACCCAATCCCCGGGGTTTACTATTGGTGGGAATTCAAGGAACGGGTAAATCCCTGACAGCGAAAGCTATTTCCCATCATTGGCACTTACCCCTACTACGTCTAGACGTGGGGCGTTTATTTGGCGGATTGGTGGGAGAATCGGAATCGCGCACCCGTCAGATGATTAATCTCGCCGAAGCTTTAGCTCCCTGTGTGCTGTGGATAGACGAAATCGATAAAGCTTTTGCCGGAGCGGAGGGAAAAGGCGACGGAGGAACCACCGGACGGGTTTTCGGGACTTTTATCACTTGGTTAGCGGAGAAACAATCGCCAGTTTTTGTCGTCGCTACGGCTAATAACATCCAATCTTTGCCCCCGGAAATGTTGCGAAAAGGACGCTTCGATGAGATATTTTTTGTCGGACTACCTAGCCAAAAGTCCCGCGAGGAGATTTTTAGCGTTCATCTGGGGAAAGTCCGGCCCCATAATCTAAAAAGTTATGATATAAAGCGACTAGCCTACGAAACTCCCGATTTTTCGGGGGCAGAAATCGAACAAACCATCGTGGAAGCGATGCACATCGGGTTTAGTCAAAATCGCGACTTTAGCACCGATGATGTGCTTGAGGCCGCTAGTCAGATTATACCCCTAGCCCGCACTGCTCAAGAACAGATCCAGTTTCTACAGGATTGGGCCAAGTCCGGTAAAGCTCGTTTAGCCTCTCGCGATGATCGTTTTAATGTTAATCCTAACAGTTAATTTAGCACCAATATGAAGCGTTTATCTGGTTTATTACAATTTATGGTTGGTTTTGTCCTGGGAGTGGTCATTTTAGTCGGTGGGGCCACTGCTGTCGCCTATATACTTCTCTCTGGTATGAATTCTAATCCTCCTAAACCCGTCTTTACCGAGGAGAAAAAAGAGGAAACTAAGGAGGAAAAAGCCGCTAAACCCATCCCCACTACTCCCGTCCAAGAACAACCCCAAGCTGAGGTGAAAGAGTCTCCCACAGCTGCCCCAGCACCAAAAGCTGCCCCGAAACCCAGTCCCGAAGAAACAAAAAAAGAAACCACATCCGAGGGTTATCAAGCGCGGGTGACATGGCAAAGCGGTTTAAGTCTGCGCTCGGAACCTACCAGTGAATCCACTCGTCTCGGCGGTCTGGATTATAATACTAAAGTCAGTGTGGTGGGAACCAGCAGCGATGGGCAATGGCATCGCGTGCGTCTGTCCGATGGTCGCGAAGGTTGGATTAAAGCGGGTAATATTTCTAGAGTCCAGTAAATAGGGTTTGCGGCAAAAAGTTTTTCCTGGGGGTGGGGTGTAGGGTGTAGGGTGTGGGGTGTAGGGTTTTACCCATTTTCAGGGGGTCAATTACCTAATTTTCAGGGAAAAAGTCCCTGAATTTTCCCCCCGATTACTCCAATGGCCGGCACTTTTTAAGGGGAAAAAAGTCTAAAAGTATTATCGAACAATGTTTTTAGATTTATTCAGCAAACCCTAAATATTTAGGGTTTGCTGAATAATGGTAAAACCCTTTTAAAATAAGGCTTTTGACCTGTTAAAATCCGATGTTCATGCTGCGAAAATCGGATTGGGACTCTCAAAAACCTTGCATTATCCTTCTTTTAGTACATAAATTGGTACAAAAAGAGAGGGCAACAAGGCCTGAAACTCCCGACTCCTGACTCCTGACTCCTTAACCCCACCAACAAACTTTTTCAGCACACCCTATTTAGAAGGGATAGATTTAGAAAATCTATCCCTTTCCCTTAATTCAAGAGCGATTATCGCGATTAACTTTTCTGATTAACCAATAACTTGCCGCTAAAGCTAAGGTTCCCACGGTGAGCGCAATTAAATCATCTTTACTGTATTTGTTGGGATCGAAAATAATAATTTTTCGAGAGATGGCAATTAAAGCCGTAACTACGACTAATTCAACCTGTACGATGTGTTTTCTTAGGTAAGCAGTGATGTTTTCTAATAACTCTAATGCAATTAAAATATTGAGAAATAAACCGAAAATTTCAATTAAAGTTTTGCCAAAAAAACCGATGGGTTCCGTAGTAAATAAATCTCGGATTAGGATAACTACTAGATCATAAAGAGAAACAATAATAACAATAATTAAGGCTACGGATAAAACCTTAGAAACTAAGTTTTCAATGAGATGAATCGACCTCATGAAATCTTCATTGCGCCATTGTTGACCGAAATTGATAAGTAGTTTCCGTATCTGTTTGAGCATGATCGATTAAGTAAAAAGTAAAAATTATTATTGTATTTTATTGCTAATTGTTCTATTTAGCTAACAAGTAAGCTGATCCCCCCTTAATCCCCCCTTTATAAGGGGGGTGCTGATCCCCCCTTAATCCCCCCTTAATAAGGGGGGCGTTGATCCCCCCTTGATCCCCCCTTAATAAGGGGGCGTTGATCCCCCCTGCCCCCTTATTAAGGGGGGTATCTGACAATTTTTAAAATCTACCTACTTAGAAATAATTTTACTTGAAGAAGGCTTCCTTAGAAAAAAAATCTAGGTGCGATCGCTATTAAGTCAACCGCACCCCAAACTAATACAAATGCTCGCATCTAGCTGACATCATCGTGAGCGAAACGATTATAGAGGAAGTCGAGGGCATAGTTACGCAGACGATAATATTCCGGATCCTCCATAATTCTCTCCCGATCGCGGGGACGGGGGAAATGAATATTCATCACTTCGCCGATTTTCGCTTCCGGTCCATTGGTCATCATTACCAGCTTATCAGCGAGGAAAAGAGCCTCATCGATATCGTGGGTAATCATCAAGACCGTACAGCGTTTATCTTGCCAGATTTTCAGCAATTCTTCCTGTAATTCCTCTTTGGTAATCGCATCCAAAGCGCCGAAAGGTTCATCAAGAATCAACACTTCCGGACGGATAGAAAGGGCCCGGGCGATCGAAACCCGTTGTTTCATCCCCCCGGAGATTTGGGGAGGGGTTTTGTCCATAGCTTCGGTTAAACCCACCATAGCTAAATGGTCGCGCACGATCGAGCGTTTTTGTGCCTCTGGAGCATTGGGAGACACCGCATCTACCGCGAGATAGACATTTTCAAAAACGCTTAACCAAGGCAATAAAGCATAGTTTTGAAACACTACCATGCGATCGGGCCCGGGTTTAGTAATTGTCTTACCGTTAACTTTAACGATGCCATCGGTGGGAGAAGAAAAACCCGACACCATATTTAATAGGGTCGATTTACCGCAACCAGAGTGACCGATCACGCAGATAAATTCACCTTCATTGATGCTGAGATTAACATCCTTGAGGACGGTGTAGGGGCCTCTGGGAGTGGGATAAACCTTAGAAACTCCTTCAATGGTAACAAAAGCTTCTTTAGTGGGGGTCTGGGTTACTCGGTTAACGGTGTCGGTGGTGGTGTACATGATTAGTCTTTGGGGGAAATTAGATAATAGGAGCAATGGCTAGGGATAATTGGTTAGGAATTATCCCCTTAGTCGATTTTTAGGCAATTTTGCGGGATTCACTGGCACTAGGACGAGCATCAATAGCCACTTCGGCCATAGTGACGTTTTGTTTGATCTCTAAACTATTGAGATAACCGATCGGATCCTCGGCATCAAACTCGATACCATCGAATAAAAGGATCGGTGTGCGACGATATTTAATATCCCCTAGACCCAATTCCCGGGCCGCGGTACTGAAGACACCCACCCGACAGACGCGTTCGAGAATTTCTACCCAGTTACGCGGGAAAGGAATGTGGCCCCAGCGTGCCATTTGGGTCATCATCCAGAGGTGTTCGGTACGACTGGGACGATTTACCCCATCTCCATAGAACAGATGGTGTGCATATTCTTTCATCGGTCGATCGAGACTGCACGCATAGGAGTTGGGATCACCCAGTTGGATATAATCGATATTGGTACTAAGGTACTGACGACTGGCGAGGATTCGACGAATTTCTTCCTGATTCCCTTCCTCGGCACAGTAGCGACAACCTTCCAGCAGTGCTTTAACTAAAGCGACGTGGGTATTAGGGTATTTATTGGCCCAATCTTCCCGGACTCCCAGGGCCTTACCCGGGTGGCCCTGCCAGATTTCTAAGTCGGTAGCGACAGTGTAACCGATATCTTCCATAGCGGCCCGTAGGTTCCAGGGTTCACCGACACAGTAACCGTCAATACTACCGGTTTTCAGGTCGGCTACCATTTGGGCCGGGGGAATAGTTTCGAGGTGAACGTCTTGATCGGGGTCAATACCAGAGGCCGCTAACCAGTAACGCAGGAGCAAATTGTGCATCGAGGAGGGGTGAACCATGCCAAAAATATGGCGCTGATCCCTCGATTCCAATAGCATCTGTCTTAAGGCGTTACCGTCAATCACCCCCTCGTCATAGAAGCGTTTAGCGAGGGTGACACCGTTACCGTTACGAGTCATAGTCAGGGCGCTGACAATCGGCAAAGGTTGCTCCTGATAACCACCGACGGTTAACCAGGTGGGCATTCCTGAAGGCATTTGCGCCCCGTCGAGGAATCCCCCCGCGATCCCGTCCACAACGCCTCGCCAACTGGTTTCCCGGACCAAATTTACCTCATCTAGACCATGTTTAGTAAAGAATCCCTTTTCTTTGGCCACTGCTAGGGGCGCGCAAGCGGTGAGGGGAACAAAACCGATCTCTAGATTGACTTTTTCTAAACCGTGACGGGCAATCACTTCGACTTTGCGAGCGCGTAGTTTTTTGATCCGTTTTTGTTGGTTGAGGAAATAGATAATTTCGCTCCGGAGACTGTAGTAACTGGGGTGTTCCACCACTTCCATGCGTTTGCGGGGACGGGGGATATCTACTTCCAAAATACCGCCAATTTTTGAGCCAGGACCGTTGGTGAGCATGACGATGCGATCGGATAATAGCACCGCTTCATCCACATCGTGCGTCACCATTACCGAGGTCATTTGGTATTCTTCGCACAGCTGCATTAACTGTTCCTGTAGATTACCTCTAGTCAGGGCATCTAACGCCCCAAAGGGTTCATCTAAAAGGAGGACTTTCGGACGGATGGCTAGGGCGCGAGCGATCGCTACCCGTTGTTTCATCCCCCCCGATAATTCGTTGGGACGTTTATCCACTGCATGACGAAGATTGACCAGATCGATATATTTTTCGACTTCAGCTTTTCTTTCGTCTTCTGATAGTTGGGCGAGAACTTGATCGACGGCTAGAGTGATATTTTCTTTGACGGTTAACCAGGGCAAAAGGGAATAGTTTTGGAAGACTACCATGCGATCAGGCCCCGGTTTTTTAATGCTTTGACCTTGCAAAGTCACCACTCCTTCCGTGGGCAAATCTAAACCAGCAATCATGTTTAAGAGGGTGGATTTTCCGCAACCGGAGTGACCGATGAGGGAGATAAATTCCCCTTTTTTGATCTGTAAATTGATCCCTTTTAAGGCCACATATTCACCGCCACCACTGAGGGGGAATACTTTATCGATGTTATCGACAGCGACAAACAAACTCATAGTTTTTTTCTCCTTAAATTTGCTCAATTTTCAGTTATTTAGAAATGGGGAAATTTTCCCCATCGATTCCCTATTGACGAACGATTTGAGTTTGCAACCAAGCCATAAAGCGATCGAGTAATAAACCCACACCACCGATATAAAACAGCGCGAGAATAATATCGCTGATGTAGTTATTTTGGTAGGCATCCCAGATAAAGAAACCGATACCGACGATACCCGACATAACAATTTCCGCCGCAATAATCGCTAACCAAGCTAAACCGATCGCAATTCTCAAACCAGTGAATATGTAGGGAAGTGCCGAGGGAATTAATATCTTGAAAAAGAATTTTTTGCTGGACAATTGCAAGACTTGTTTAACGTTGATATAGTCTTGGGGAATTTGTTGGACACCGACGGTGGTATTAATCAAAATCGGCCAAACTGCGGTAATAAAGATAACGAATAAAGCAGCAGGTTGGTTTTGTTGTAAAGCGGCCAAAGATAGGGGAACCCAAGCAAGAGGAGGAACTGTTCTCAGGAATTGGAAAAGGGGATCGAGTGCCTTATTTAAGAAAGAATTTAAACCGACCATAATCCCAACGCCAATACCCACCACTGCGGCTAAAGAATAACCGATTAATACCCGTTGCAGACTGGCTAAAGTTTGCCAGAATAGTCCTTTATCAATGCCCCCACGATCAAAGAAAGGATACATTAAATAAGTACGAGTCCGTTCATTGGTGATTAGGTCGGATGGGGGGGGTAATTTGATTAATCCCAGCATCGAGACTAATTGCCAAACAATCAGAAAAGCCAAGGTACCGATAATAGGGGGAAGAATGTCTTGGGAATGCTTTTTCCAGAATTTACTGAAGTTGAAACCACCTTTACCTGTTCTGCTGACGCTACTTGCCATTTTGCCGTTTTCCTTTGTTGAAGATAAAGTTACTTGATTGGGGAGAGAAGAAAACATTTTTGGGATTAATAGACTAGATATTTTATGCCCCTAGGCTATCGAGAAAAGCTCGCTATTTTTTGATCTCCAAACTATCGAGATAAGCTTGGGGATTGGCAGGATCAAAAGTTTTGCCATCAAAGAATTTTTCGACACCCCGGGAGGTACTGGTGGGAATATCGGCCGCAGGAACTCCTAATTCTGTGGCTGCCGCTTTCCAAAGATCCTCGCGGTTAACTTTGTCGATTAATGCTGAGGCAGTGGTTAAAGTTTCTTTCGGCAAGAAACCCCAACGAACACTTTCGGTTAAAAACCAGAGATCATGACTCTTGTAGGGATAGGAAACGCTACCGGCGGGATCTTTCCAGTAGAAAACCCCTTTATTTTTGTCGGTGATTTCCGGTTTACCGTCACCCATTTTCTGCATTCCTTTGAGGGGACCGGCGATAATTTCTTCTTTGAGGTTGAAATAAGCCGGTTTAGCGAGAATTGCCGCCGCTTCTGCCCGATTTGCCTCTTGATCGAGCCATTGCTGCGCTTCCATAATTCCTTTTAACACCGCTTTGGTGGCTTTCGGGTTTTTATCCACCCAATCGGCGCGGATAGCGAGGTATTCTTCTGGGTGATAGGGCCAGATTTCTGCGGTTAAAGCTGACATAAAACCGATCTGATCAGCCACAATTCTCGCCGGCCAAGGATCACCGGTACTAAACGCATCCATGGTTCCCGTTTTCATGTTGGCCACGGTTTGGGCTGCGGGTACGGCAATTAGGTTAATATCCGTATCGGGGTTAATACCACCGGCGGCTAACCAGTAACGAATCCAGAAGTCCTGATTAGCTTTCGGGAAGGTATAGGCAGCTTTGAAGGGAGTTCCCGTCGTTTTCATGCCGAGGATGTAATCTTTGGCGGGTTTTAGGTCTAAACCGATATTTTTGCCCTCGTGTTTACCCGCAATCGCAATTCCGTTACCCTGGGTGTTTAACTGCGCTAACACATACATGGGGACTTTAACGTTATTTTTAGTGATTAGTCCCTCAGAAATTAGGTAAGGCATGGGCATTTGCCACTGTCCCCCGTCAATTCCGCCCGCATCTGCCCCAATTTCGACGTTATCTCTAGCGGATCCCCAGTTTGCTTGTTTGGAGACTTCCACATCGGGCATCCCGTATTTAGCAAAAAAGCCTTTTTCCTTGGCAATAATTAAAGGTGCTGATTCAACAATCGGGATATAACCTAATTTAATTTTGGTGGTTTCGGGGGCCTCTCCGGGGGCCACCGCTACGGGAGAGGCTGCCGGGGAAGCGGGCGCGGTGGTGGTGGTTCCACCCGTACTGTCGGGGGGATTACCCACACAACCTTTGAGGACAACAGCCCCTGCGGCTGAAACTGCCGCCGTGGTTAAAAATTTCCGTCTCGAAAAATTTGACATAGAATCCTCCTACCTGCTGCTAAAGCAAATATGTGTGCTGAATTATGGGTAAAGGAATCCCTCGCTAAACTTCCCTTCTAGCCCGTGCTATAGAAATTTAGCTATGGAATATTGAATCTCGATTGAACTTACTAAATAAGTCTAGCGGAATTTGGAAAAAATAATTAATCCGAGCGAGAATTTTATTTACAAAAATTTAATTCGATTGATAAGAATTAATTAAGACCATTGATATATCTAGCTTCTAGCCACTTAAAAAGGTTTCCGTAGGGCGCTGGAGCAGGGGTGATGGGGTGATGGAAGTGGGGAGAAACAACAAAATGAGCCAAGGGTGAGTTTTAGGAATGCGGTTCCTTGCGGCTTGGTAGAATGGACAATATGCTTTCACCCCAAAGTAATGACCAGATCCAAACAGCCGAAATCACCGAACTCCTCTGATTCGCCCACCTCTCCTTCCTTGGCTCTGTCTTCCCTACATTTTCGTCTCCAAGCTTTAGAGGAGGAGCATCAGTGGCTCCTCAAGCAGATTGGCAGAAAACGCAACGAACTGAAGAAATTCCTCGACCAGATGCGTTCCTTAGCGACGGAGATTTTCCAGAGAGGGCAACCCCTCTATCAAAAACTTACCGACCTCGACCGCGAAATACACGCCCTTTTTGACGAAATCCTCACTGCTAGAAAAATGGGGCAGCAGACAAAAAAAAGGATTCTCGGAATTTACGAGACACTTCAGTTAACGGGGGTGATTAGCCCAAAATTTGACGATGGAGATGAAGAACTAGACGAACTTTTCGGAGACGAAGAGTCGGAAGGATCATCGGAGCAATCCGCGCAGGATTTCTTCTCTGGGGGAGACTCCTACGGCCGTCACGATGATGGAACAGAGATATCACCTGAAAGCTCGCCTAAATCTCCTGAATCTAGACAAATACGCCGCACTTTCCTGAGAATGGCTGAGATTTTTCACCCCGACAAGGTTACAGACCCCGAAACTCGGATGCGTCACAACGAGATTATGAAGGAAGTCAACCGTGCCTATAAAGAGGGAGATATTGCCAGACTGCTGGAAATCGAACGACAGCATCAAATGGGGGACTCTTTCGCGGTTGAAGGCTCATCGGAAAGCGACCTCCAACGACAGTGCGAGAGGGTTGAAACCAATAACGAACTACTTAAAAAGCAATACGAGAACCTGAAAAGAGAACTGCGCTCGGTGCGAAATACCCCGGAAGGCGAGATGGTGAGGGCCAGTCGCGCTTGTGAGAAGGATGGCATCGACCCGATTGAGCAAATGCTAGAGGAGATGAAATTACAAGTTCAATCCACCGAAAAAGTCTATAATTTTGTCCGTGACTTCCGCGATAAAAAAATAACGGTTAAAGAGTTTCTGCGCGGACCGGTCAGGATGGGCAGAAGCCCGGAAGAGATGGAAGACATTCTTGATCAACTTCTGGAGCAACTTCGCGGAATCAGCCGTTGAAGAGAGAAAGCCAATATTTAGGGTATGCGGCAAAAAGTTTTTCCTGGGGGCCGAGTGTGGGGTTTTACCTAATTTTCAGGGAAAAAGTCCCTGAATTTTCCCCCCAATCACTCCAATGGTCGGCACTTTTTGAGGGAAAAAAAGTCTAAAAACCTTATCCAACAAGGTTTTTAGATTTATTCAGCAAACCCTATATATTCTCGAATTAGTTAGGCGATTAGCTTTAACGCCAATTCTCCCACGATAATCCTTGAATACGAGCAAATTCTTGGGGATTGGCCGTAATTAATTTAAGATTATGAGTAATCGCCGTTGCACCGATTAACAGATCGTAAGCACCAATGGGAGTGCCGGATTGTTTGAGAGCTGCTCTAATTTGAGCGGCGCAAATCGCTTCTTGATTGCCAAAGGCAAGAATTGAGATAGAAGCAAGAAATTTGTCAAGAATGGGTCTTATTTTCTTTGCCTTCGCTGGATTAAGAAGTAGTCCATATTCGATTTCCATTAAAGTTATCGCAGAAACGGCAATTTCCCTAGGAGAGTGATTTTTGATCTGCACTAGAGTGTTGCTATCACCTTTGACAAAATCACTAATCGTACAAGTATCGAGCAAAACCAGCACTAAATCACCTCATCTTCTCTAGGTGGGGAAAGTTCCTCTCTATAAGCTTCAAAAACAATAGCATCACTTATACCTTGAAAATTAAGGATAGTTGACGACCATTGCGACTGTTCTTTTGTGGTAATTAAAAGCTGTATTGCTTCTCGAATCAAAGCATTCTGGGATTTGCCTGTAGAGTGAGATAAAGCCTGTAGTTGCTGACTTAATTCATCTTCCAGATAAAGATTGAGGTTCATAACTTAAATTAAGCAAATAAGTAGCTGGTTATAATTAAATGAAAAATGGACTTTAGGTTCGATCCCCCCTGCCCCCCTTGATAAGGGGGGTGCCGGTAGGCGGGGGGATCCCCCTTGATAAGGGGGCATCTGATAATTTTTAACGCCTACCTACTTATCAATTAACTTTATTATAACAGGATAACTTCTTTCTTTTCTGGGCTGAGATATTGATCAGCGTTTACTATTCTAATAGCAACCTGACCAGCTTTTTGAGCAACTTTACTAACCATAATATAACACCACCTTCCCAACTGATAACCGATAACTCTTGAGTAACGCACAGAAAACGGGTTTCTCGGAGAAACCCGTTTCTGCTCATGCAAACGACAAAAAGGCGAATAAATAATCAGGATTAAGCTTTTGTTACTCCCGATCAACCTTTTTTAAACCACGCCTTAAGTCTCACTAATTTCCTGTCGTGGGTCATCCTTGGGTGGATGGAGTTGGCCGGCTATCCATTGCCGTCGGGCATTCTGGATAAAGGGTTGAATATGGTCAATCGAAAGAGGGGCGGAACTGAGGAGTTCGGGATAGTGACAGTATTCACACCGGAACCTAGCGCGTTGTCGAACAATATGGTAGAGCGATTTAGGAATGACCATTTACTCTGGCGGCAATGACAGCGTTGATGTAGCTGAAAATTTGGTCGAGTTCGCCAATCGCTTCTAGCTCAAGGACTTCCTCCGGGGTGAGATCATCAGCTTTTTTTTTGTCAAGAAGCGTCTGCATCCGATCGCCCAGTTCATCTGTAAATTTGAATAGGGTGAGATTATTAATCTGTTGCACCCGCAATCCTTTGGGAATCAGGCTAGAGGGTTTGACAAGAGCGCTCATGGTTGTAGCTGGCTTTTTGAGCAACTTTACTGCCCATAATATAACACCACCTTCCCAACTGATAACCGATAATTCTTTCATTGCCTTAATAAAATTTAACATTAACGCCATTTTCTCAAAAAAATCGACCCGCCTAAGGGCGGGAAAGAAAAGAAAAAAGAAAAAATAGGGAATGAGGGTAAAAAGGGAAAAAAGAGAAAAAGGGTTAGAGAGTTCTCCCGAATACGCACACCACCCGAAAACCGCAGAGGTCGAAGTCGCCGCGGCGGTAGCTGAATCTTGGTTAATTGTCCAACGGTCTTTTTTAATGGCATTTCCCACAAGATTATGGCAGTAATCCGCCAGCTGCCATGGCTACAATTCCCCCCTAAATGCCTTTTGTAAAAGGGAATTAAAGAGATTGTCATGATATTGCAGATTTAGATCCATTTTTTGTCGTTGAGACTGTAAGTTCAGTACAATATTTTGGAAGTATATTTGTTTTTCCAGAGGTGGCATGGGGATCAAAAAATTTTTGACCATGCTAAGATTAAGATTCGGCTGATTTCCTCCACGTCCAAGTTCTCTAAGTCTTTCGTATGAAAGCCTTAACAATGTCCATAAATAAAATGGCGCATATTTTTCGCTTGGCATAATTGCTGCACAAGCTTGATTAGTCGCACAAGGTAATCCCAAGAGTGCTGTTCTTCCTCTAGTTGCGCCCTGCCCATACATAGCTATCAAAATAGTATTTTTGGGGAAAATGGATACTTGTGATGCTCCTTTTTTGGTTAAAAACTCCTCAGTTTCTTTAATTATCAATTCTCTTACTTCAGTCGTTTTTACCCATCTAATATCTCCGCCATAGTTTTCTTCATCTTCACGACTTGGAGTCTTGCCAGTTTTTACATCTGTTATCTTTCCAATTTCACATATCTCCCACCCTTTCGGATTAGTAACAGGATCACCGAACATCTCTAGGAAAGTTGATCGCAATAACTCCTCAGTCAACCGAATCGCTTCTTTGCGCTTGCGTCGCACCCCATCCGCTTTATCTAAAATTGCCGCAATTCTTCGCTGTTCTTCGAGGGGTGGGAGGGGGAAAAAAGTTCTTTTCAGAAAGCGGAAATGTCTGCTATAGCCGACATCAGGGAGATTCAGCGTATTCAGAAAATAATACGCAAATTTAGGGTCAATATTATTAGCCTCGCTCAATACCTTGACACCATCAGCCCCTAAAGCGAATGGTTTGGTGATAAATTTGAATATTTTTGTATGGTCGCCAAACAGCACACATGGAAGTCTTATATCGCATACAGCTTGGTATTCGTTAGTATAACCACCAATCAAGTCTTGCCCCTGATCTATTATGGGAATATCTCCCCTTTCTAAATAATCTCCTTTTGGAATTTTGGTTTGTCCCCCTGTCATATCTTTAAAAGCTTTAGTAAATGGAATTACATCCCAGTGTTTTGGAAAGCGCTTGTACTCTCCAGATAATAAATCTCTATTCATCCCAACATCTCCTTATAACGCGCGTAAAACCAGATCAATCTTATTTTCAAACATAAATCAAATATCCTTTCGGTTGACTAAAACGGTGGGTTACGACGGATTGTTAGATTGACTTTAACGCCTAGATTGTTGCCGTCTAACCCACCCTACTATGAACTCTTCTTCCCCCTTTTTAAGGGGGGTTGGGGGGGATCGAACCTAAAATCTATTTTTAATTTAATTATAACCAGCTACTTAGGGTCGCAGATACTAGAAAAAAATCAAGCCACTACAGTGGCACCCCTGAGATAATCTTCTAGTTGGCGACCATTATCGTGACTGAGATTGCCTAGAGGTAAAGTTTCGACGCTAAAAGCTCTCACCTCGCTAACTTCTAATGTATCTTTGATCTGAAAATTCCCCGCAGCTGTAACTTCAATTAACACTGAAATGGAGTGAATGCGCGGATCACGCTCAAAAGAGGAATAAACCCCGACTAAACGCCCTAAACTGACTAAATTTAATCCTGTTTCCTCTTTTAATTCCCTTTGAGCAGTATTAAAAATATCTTCCCCCCAATCGATCATTCCCCCCGGTAGGGCCCATTTACCGGTGTCTCTGCGTCGGATTAAAACAATTGTACCATCAGCAAGCAGCGGAATTATTGTCACCCCAGTTACAGGATGACGAAAGATAATTCCCATCACACTTTTAATAAAATGCCAAACACGACCCATATATAAGCTGTTCGTAATTTAAATTGCTTGTTGAGACGAGGCAAAAGGCAAAAGGCAAAAGGCAACAGTAAAAGGATTGGGGGAGGTTCGGCTAATTGTCAGAAGAAAGAGGTTTCCTTCCCTACACCCCACACCCCACACCCTACACCCTCTTTCAAGTCAGGACTTTTGCCTAACACCTATCCCCCAACCCCTAACAATATCAATCATGATCGAGAATGGCTTTAGCTTGAATTAAAGCCGATCGCACTTGTTCAAAACCTGTGCCACCATAGCTATTACGGGCCGCTACCACCTGACGAGGAGCGATCGCGTCGTAGATATCGGCCTCAAAAGCCGGATGTAATTCTTGCCATTCCGTCAGGGTTAAATCTTTTAATAACTTACCCGCTGCCAAACTGCTTTTAACCACTTTCCCGACTAAATTATAAGCTTCTCGGAAGGGAATCCCCTTACTGGCTAAATAATCCGCCACATCCGTCGCATTAGAAAAATCTTCCGCCACCGCGTTAGCTAATCGGTCAGTTTTAAATTGAATTCCGGTGGCTAAAAGTACCGTCATCGCTTGCAAACAAATCCGCACGGTTTTAACGCCATCAAATAACGCCTCCTTGTCCTCCTGCAAGTCTTTGTTATAGGCTAGGGGTAAACCCTTCATTAAGGTCAATAACGCCTGTAAATGCCCAAAAACCCGCCCTGTTTTGCCGCGCACCAATTCGGGAACGTCGGGATTTTTTTTCTGGGGCATAATGCTAGATCCCGTGGCACAACTATCGGTGAGAGTGATAAAACTAAATTCTTGGGAAGACCAGAGAATCATTTCTTCGCTCAAACGGCTCAGGTGGACCATAATCAGACTAGCGGCTGTCATAAATTCAATGGCAAAATCTCGATCGCTGACTCCATCGAGACTATTGTTATACACCTGCTCAAAATCGAGTAAATTGGCGCTGTAATGACGATCAATCGGAAAAGTCGTCCCTGCTAAAGCGCCACATCCTAGGGGCGAAATATTAGTCCTGGCGCGAATTTGCCCTAATCTTTGGTGATCCCGTTCGGCCATTTGAAAATAAGCGAGGAGATGATGGGCTAAACTAATCGGTTGAGCGCGCTGTAGGTGGGTGTAACCGGGGATCAGGGTTTCGAGATGGTTTTCAGCGTGATTGACTAAAGCTTGCTGAAAATTGCGAATTTCTTGCCTAATATCATCGATTTGTTGTCTAAGATACAGACGTATATCCGTTCCTACCTGATCATTCCGCGAACGGGCCGTGTGCAGTTTTTTGCCCACATCTCCCACGATCTCGGTTAAACGACGTTCTACGGCAAAATGCACGTCCTCTTGATCGATGCCGGGGTTAAAGTTGCCGGTGCGGTATTCTTGACGAATTTGTTCCAATCCAGAGACGAGACTATCAGCTTCTTCGGGGCTGATAATACCCGTATAGGCGAGCATTTTAGCGTGAGCGATTGATCCGGTGAGATCATACTCGATTAATTCGATATCAAAGCCAATACTGGCGTTAAATTCCACGATCGTAGGATGGAGACTACCTTCAAAGCGATCGCTCCAAGTTTTCTTTGCTGTCACTGTTTTCGTTCGATGATTGTGGATAAAGTTAACCAAAATATGCTGGACAATTTTGGGGAATAATCCGGCGCTGATAGCATTACCGCTTCAGGTTAGAAAAATCTCCAACCCTACAAACATAAGAATAGCAAGAATTGCTCGCTCTGGCTGAATGCCCATAGGCGAAAAGCTAATAAGAAGTAAAACCTCGAAACATATAACCGGCAATGAAACCGATTAATAGGGCCCATGCTTGCCCAGTTTTGACGAAATTTGAGAAGGCTTTCTGGACATTGCCGATGATATCCACGTCTTGATCGGAAATAGTCATCAAGACATTGGTAAGAGGCGAAAAGTCGATCGAGACAGATAGATGATGGAAGATGTTGATCACGATGGCATTCCTTAAAAACGAAAATCTACAGAATAAGTTAACATGAAAACGACTAAATCAAAACCACTTTTGTCTCCCCGGCGGTGAGTTGGAAAGGAGGTCACTTTCAAGATGATTGAGATTGCTGGTAGTAGGATAATAATAAGTTGCCCGCTTTTGCTAAATCTTGCCCAAAGGCGATAATTCCTTCTTCATGACCACTCATCACTAAAATTTGTTGCTCTTCTAGACGCTCTTCTTGACATAAACGGATAATTTCTGCGGCCATTTCTGGGGTTCCATAGGCGATATTTTCTTGAGTGGTCGGCACTCGATACATTAAATTTTGCCACAGGGGGCGATGATGAATATGAATCACCCCATTGATCTGGGGATTCGCTTCATAAATTGCTCCATGGGTGAGAGTTTCCGAAGAAGCGGCAATTGTTCCCCGACAAGTGACCCGATTTTCTCGCCAATCGTAGTCTATAACTGTGGTGTAATGGGATTCATTTAATACTGGAATCCCCCCGGTGTTAGTACCAGAAATAATGATTTCTTTGTCTATTTTTCCTCGTTGACTCACATTCCCAAAACCTATTCCGTTATCGTATTGACCGATTAATCCCAGTCGATAGAGGCGATTGCGCCAATAATTTAATTCTGCAATCTCTGAGCTTATTAAGGGACGGTCAGGAATCCAAGTACAATTGTATTTAACGTAACCTTCATCAATCATAGATTTTTCTGAAAATATTCGGGATAATTTTGACAAACTTTCTGCACAAAGTCCTGGAGAGGATAGGAAATATTGGCGATATAATTATCTTTAATTGCTTGAGAAAATAGGGGTAAAACTTCCGTATCTAAGGCGGGGTTAAATAAGTTGATAGGTAGAATTAAATCGGAGCATTCCCGCACATCAATGGCCTCAAAATTATCGGCTATAATTAACCAAAGAGGACGCACCCAAAGAGCCGAACGACTTTCGATAACCTGAATTACTTCTCCGTATAAAGTTCGATTTTTGCAGAATAAACTAACAATTTGATGGGGAGTAAATGTGTTCATAGACAGTTCTAGTTGTCCTTGATAAGCTAAGACGCATTTTAACCGCTTATTCTTAGATTAGCCGAATCTCCCCCCAATCTCTTTACTCTTGCAAGAGCCAACAGTAAAGAGTATCTCATCTCCACAAGCAATTTAAATGCGCGGGCAGCTTATCTTTCACTGGTCACTGATTACTGTTTACTGGACGGCTACGCCGTGCCTTTGGCAACACTGAAAAAAGCTTGTCACTTGCCGCTCCCTTGCCAGATCGGGAAAAAACTCCGTTAGAATACGGGAAGCCGTTTACAAAACGATACAAAATCATGACCGTTGCTTACCCTCGTAAATTCAAGAAGACGATGAGCGCTCGCGACATCATGAAGCGTGTCATTAGCGATCGCGAAATTCATCTTGTCACCCTCAACCGTTACCGCTACAACGAACAACGTAGCTGTAAAGACCTGACCGAACTGATCGAAACCCTAGACGGACAACCAAAAGAACTGATCCAGGAGCTTTCCCACCACGTCGCCGATGAAGCCCGCCATGCTTACTGGTTAACCGATTTATTAATCGAATTGGGGGCCGATGTGGGGAAACCGCCGGGGTTGTCCTATATCGATGAATTTGAACGTCTTCTCGATCAAGATCAATTCCAAGGCGAAGAACAAAGGGAAGATGGACTGATTGCGGCCCTAGCGGCAATTAACGTCACGGAAAAACGGGGATGCGAATACTTTGCCGCCCATATTTATGCCCTCAAAGCAGGGGAACAAACCCCGGAAAATCTGAAAATTCAGGAAACGATCGCCAAAATCTTTCCCGAAGAAGCGGGCCATGTGCGTTGGGGCAATCGTTGGTTAGCCAAAATTGCCCAAAAAAGCCCCGAACATCGGCAAAAAGTCGAAAAAGCTAAGGCCAAATACTCAGCGATCGAACAGGCCGCCTATGAATCGGGTATGGATATCACCCTGGGGGCAGAATTGCGCCGCTTCGGTCATTTAATGGACATCGCCGCCACTATGCCACTCTGGGAACGTCCTCAATATCTGATGGAACGTTTACCCCAAACCCTTCTCGACCCGAAATTGCAATTATTCCGGGTAGAAGCGGCTCAAAAAGCCTGGAATCGTGATCCACAAATGTTTATGGAACGCTTTTTACCGATGTTTTTTAATGCGGACGGCAATATCGGCAAAAAAGAGAAAGTCAACTAATTTAACCTTGATTTTCAGGGGTAATCATTCAGCGATCGCTGAAGAAATGTTCAGCGAGGATCGAGAAAATCAGCTATTGTTTTAAATAGGGGTGAGTTCTCGGCTTTGGAGCCAGAGAAACACCACTTTTTTACTGTTTATTTTGACTTTTCTTTTTTAGATTATGCGTCTTTTAGCTGCCTTCGATCGCTATCCCGATAGTGTATCGTTAACCCTAGAACCAGTAGCCACCGACTCGCAAAAATTTGATTTATATTTAACTTTACACCTACAAGCTCAAATTCAATCTCTCCTCGGCGGGGAAATCAAATGGGGGCTAAAAGGAGGAAAATTAGATTTTGTTTTAGTTAATTGTCACCTAACACCAAATCCTCTTTCTAGTCAAGAGTTATACATAAATCGTATTAATAATCATCAATGGCGGTTATCTTTCAAAAGTCCTCAGTCAATATTTACAGGAGCGATCGAAAGGATTAACCTAGGAACCGTCAGTGTGGAGGAAGAACCTTATCATCTGACGGTGCAATTTTCGCTGACAGCTGCCGATATTTGTATCACGGAAACATCGGGATTATGGAAACACGATCTAAGTCCCAATAAACATAGTATTTTAGAGCGAAAGTTAGCATTTTTCCTAATGGAAAATCAATTTGATGCTTTTTTAAGTCGTATTTCTTTGGGTTCATCGCAGGTGGAATTAGATAATGTTCTAGTTGAACCGCAACCGGCAGCATCAGAAAATTTAGAGAAATTGCAGACACAAATCGAGGGAATTTATGCTGCTGTTAGTGATGATTTTCTGAAATTAGCCCAATTAGCTGAACTGGATCCCCTAACGGATTTTACCGGGGCAAATCTCCTGGCAGCGGAATTAAGTGGCATATCTTTAGGCATGGCTAATCTCTATCAAGCGAATCTGCGGGGGGCCAATTTAACCGATGCTGATTTAAGTGAAATTAACGGCAGTCATGCTAGTTTTAAGGGAGCGGATTTAAGCGGAGCCTTATTAGCTAATGCCGATTTAAGTTATGCTGATTTTTACCGTTCTAGTTTGGCTTTAGCTAATTTAATTGGCTCCAATTTAGAAGGAGCTAATTTGGTTGAAGTCAACATCACTCAAGCGAATTTTAGCGGGGCAAAAGTGAAGGGGGCAAAGTTTGCCGATAACGTGGGTATGACCGAGGAATTGCGGGAAAATTTACGCTTGCGCGGAGCTTTCTGCGATTAGTCAACTATGATACTAAATCCGTTGAGTATAGGCTACATATCAAGACAGGCAAAAGGCAAGAGGCAAAAGGCAAAGGGGAGAATAAATAATCAGTTTTTAATAACCGGATTTAGTATGGGGCCTCTAGATGACACCAAATCCCCTCACCGCTGACGGAAAACAGTGTCATCTAATCAAAAAAGAAGATTAGAGATTTTCCTCGGCATCTATGCCCAATTCCCGCAGTTTAGCCGCTAATTTCGCCGCTTTTTGCTTTTCTTGCTCGACTTGGTTTTCTGCCTCTAAAACCCGGTTTTCTGCCTCCACAGCCCGATTTTCCGCCTGTTGTGCCGCTTCTGCGGGAGTGGGTACTAATTCCCCTTCGGGGGTAAAATAGCGCAATTTATTGGCAGATAAACCCAAATATAAGCTTAATTGTTGACTCCAGAGCCGTCCCTGAGCATTGGGGGTAATCGGTTGATATTGACCGCTAATTAGGGTAAATCCCTGAAATTCTAAGCTTTCTGGGTCAAACCAAAAATAATCGGGAGTGCGAAATATATCCTGATAAATTTGTTTTTTCTCCTCTCGGTCAACTTTGGCGGTACTATCGGAGAGAATTTCGATAATTAAATTGGGATATTTGCCCTCTTCTCGCCAAATTACCCAACTTCTGCGGTTGGGGTTGGGATTTGTCCCCAAAACGACGAAAAAATCTGGACCACGGAAGAATTCTGACTTTTTCTGGTTGGGACTGTAATAAATGGTTAAATTGCCGGCGGCAAAATAATCTTCTCGCTCGCGCCACCACCATTCTAAACACTGAATTAATAAAATAATTTGTTGTAGATGTAGGTTACTTTCCAAGGGTGGTTCATCACTCCAAAATTCGCCTTCTGGGAAGATTATCTCAGGGTTTACATGGGACTCCACTAGGGGTAAGCTTTCAGCGATAGTCATGGTTAGTCCAACAGAGATAGGTCAACAACTTATTATAAATCATTGAAGGGATTTTTTGAGCAATTGTAGCAGTAGCAATTGAGGTAGAATATTCCTGTGGGTAAATCGTCATTTTTCCCTTAAACAATACCAGATCGCAGGGCAATTACGGCCGCTTGTACTCGGTCGTCCACGGCCAATTTATTCATAATTCCCCGCACATGGGTTTTAATCGTATTGGTGCTTAAATAAAGTTGTTCGGCGATTTCAGCGTTACTTTTGCCCTCAACAATTAACTTTAAAACCTCCATTTCTCGCTCCGATAAAAGTGCTAGATTGGGATTAGGTTGCACTGCCGGCGGTTTGAGATTATCCATGACTAAACGGGCAATTTGAGGGTCTAAATAGGTGGCCCCGTCCTTAGCTGCTTCAATGGCGGCCAAAAGGCGATCGAGACTCGCTCCCTTGATACAATAGGCATCAGCGCCACTGGCCAGAGCTGCGATCACTTCCTGTTGGAGAGTGTGGGAAGTGAGCATGACCACATGAACATTAGCTAAACCTTCCTTAATCTGTTTAGTTGCCGCAATGCCATCGAGACGGGGTAAACCGATGTCCATGACCACTAAATCTGGCCGTAGGGATAGGGCTAATTGTACCCCTGCTAGACCATCACTAGCTTGACCGACGATCTCAAAATCTGGCTGTTCACCGAGCGCTTGTTCTAAACCTAACTGCATTAAAGGATCGTCTTCAACAATTAAAATCCGCATGATCTTTGATTCCTAACGGGAAAATGTACGGTTTTCACCCATCTGCATGAAGCAGAACTACTCCTAGTTTAGGCAATCTGGAGAGAGATTAACAGTGATTCAGTGATTCAGTGATTCAGTGACCAGTGACCAGTAACCAGTGACCAGTGACCAGTGACCGGTGAAAGATACTAAATTTATTGAAAATTGAAAACTTAAACCTAATAACTGAAAACTTAAACCTAATAACTTAAAACTTAAACCTGATAACTGATAACTGATAACTGATAACTGATAACTGATAACTGATAACTGAAAATGCTGCGGATTTCATCAGATCGGTCTAAAATTGTGCTTGTTGCCCTAGCTTATCTGGGTGTTGGTTGGCTAGGCTATCTCTGCTTAAATTTAGGGTCGCGACCTGCCCCAATTTGGATGAGTGCTGGTATTGGCTTAACTGCTGTTTTTTTAGGGGGAAAAAGGCTAGTTTTAGGCGTTTTTATCGGAGATTTGCTTCTAACCTTCTTTTTAGGGGGCAGTTGGCCCATAGCTCTATTTTCGGCGCTCGGTAGCAGTGTATCGGCTCTGTTAGGGGCGCAATTCCTACATTATCTGAGATTTTCCGCCACTTTACAGCGTATTCGCGATATTCTCTTACTGGTATTTTTAGCGGCCTTATTGGCCTCGGCAGTTAATGCCACTATCGATACTTTTGCCCGTAGTTGGCTAAATACTTGGGATTGGCGGCAATTTGGACAGTCTTGGGGCATGATCTGGCTCGGAGATAGTACAGGGATCTTAATGACCACGCCGCTGCTGTTGCGTTTTTGCTTCAATCGTCACTCCCTGCGGGAACCCCGGCAACCCCAACGCCTTGGCGAGGCATTACTTTGTATGAGTTTGCTAACGGTGGTGACTTTCGTGGTTTTTGGTGGTCAACAGGATTTTCTTAACCCCGATTGGAGTATGGTGCAGTACCTCGAATATCTGCCTTTTCCTTTTGTGGTTTGGGCTGCTATGCGTTTTCAGACTTGGGGAGCGGTAATAGCCAATTTTTTAGTATCTATTTTAGCTTTGATGGGATTAGCTGGGGGAATCAGCCCTTTTATCCTACAGGCTCCCGATTATACCAGAGGTGTCCTGATCTTACAAATCTTTTTGGTCATTGTCATGTCAACTTCTCTGTTTTTATCGGCGGCGATTACCGAAAGACAACAGATCGATCGAGCTTTAAATGAAACTTTAGAACGGGAACATTTAGTCACACAAGTTGCTTTAAAAGTCCATCAATCTTTAGATATAGATCAAGTTTTAAATACCATTGTTGGGGAAATCAGAAATTTTCTCGATGCCGATCAAGTCTATATCGGTCACTGTCAAGAGCGGGGTTGGTCTAAGGTAATCGCTGAGTCCCGTCGTCCCGAGATTCCCTCGCTGATGGGTTGGTTTCCCGAACCAGAATTACTGGAAGAATTGGGACAATTATTTTCTTTAGATAAGTTAATTATTGCTGATAATACCGCTAAGGTGCAAACGCTGCCCACTCTCAAGGGTTATTACGAATACCTGCAAGTTAAATCCTCTTTAGTTTTACCTCTAACGGTTAATAATCAACATTTAGGTGCTTTAGTTGTCCATCAATATTCCCATCCCCGTCATTGGCAAAAAAGCGAGGTCAAATTATTAGAACAGTTAGCCACCCAAGTTTGTATCGCTATCGGCCAAGCGCAACTATATCAGAGGGTGCAAAGCTTGAATAATAATTTAGAACAGGAAGTGGCAGCTAGAACCCTAGAACTGCGAGAAAAAGTCCGGGAAATTCAGCGTTTATACGAAATGAAAACGGTTTTTTTACAGGCAGTATCCCACGATCTACGCACTTCGATTATGGGATTAGTGATGTTATTAAAAAATTTCCAGTGTCGGCAAACAGAAAAAGTAACTATCTCGCGAGCAATGCTCGATCAGGTGGTGCGTAGTTGCGATCGACAATTAACTTTAATTAATGCTTTATCAGAAAATCATTTTGCTGAAGAACGGCCTTTAATCTTGCATCGTCAACCTCTATTTTTAAAAGAACAGGTGGAAATTTGGCTGAAAGATTGGCAAAAAGATTTTGATTTATACCAAGCTACTTTTATTAATCTTCTCCCCGATAACTTACCCGCTATTGATGCCGATCCTTATCAGCTAAGAAGTGTTTTTGAACAATTATTAAATAATGCCTTGAAACATAATCCTTCACCAATTCAATTAGCTTTAGATGCTCGTATTGACCAAGATATGCTCTACTGCACTTTAAGCGATAATGGCATTGGCATGGATGAGGAACAATGTCAACATCTTTTCCATTTATATGTAAGAAATCTTCATAATCAACACCTAACGGGGATTGGTTTAGGTTCCTACCAATGTCGGCAAATTATCGAGGCTCACTCTGGGAGAATTGGAGTAAAAAGTACCCCGCGGGTTGGTTCACAGTTTTGGTTTACTTTACCCCTTGCTCATCAAAATTCTAGAGTAATTAAGCAGGAGTTAGTCAACAGTAATCAGTGATTTGTAACGGGATCGAGATGATTCTGCTTATCGCTCTTCTGGGACTCTGGGGTATATAGAATCGCCAATTCAGACTTGAATTAGCCATTTTATGTGGGTTGCCTACCGACAATTAAGGCATATTTGAGGAGAATTTGCCATCTCAATTGTTAAGCAACAATCGACCAAATAGGTCGAGTTTGTAACTATTCTGATTGCTAGTATCCCTTGAAATTCTCACAAGGATCACAAAATTGGCCAATTGTCAATAGCGTTTGAGATGCGCTCACCCCCGGTGGTGAGGATGTCAAACAATCATCAAAAATAGCAGCGGTTGCCCCCTAGTTCTATAATCAGATCACGGCTAATTTGATTGGCTATCGACCCTATTCATGTCTATCTCCCCACCCCGTCCGGGTTACACTTTACCAGTTTTTGCCTGTGCCAGTGCGATCGCATCTCTCCAGCATCTCCACGGCGAAAATGAGCTAAATTCCGTTACTTTTAATCTTTTAGAACCGCCAGAAGCCGTTACAATTGCCATCGAACAAGTTGCCCGACTTAACCCCGATGCTGCCCTAGCCATCACCCGCAGCGATCCGGGGGACAATTTAGATTTAACTAGAAATACCCCTATATGGGCGTTAGTAGAAAGAAAAACAGGTAATCAAGAGATAGAGATTCAAGGCGGTCAAGGAATTGGCCTACAGGTTGATAATGGCGGAAAATCAGCTATCTATAGTTATGCCCAGCGTCTGCTGCAAGAAAACCTCAGACCCCTGTTACTGCCCCAAGAAAGCATCAAAGTGACGATTATCCTGCCGGAAGGCAAAAAACTGGCCACAAGGACTTCTAACGCCGCTTTTGGGGTGGTAGAGGGATTATCTTTGTTGGGTACCACTGGCATTTCCCAGCCCCTCAGCGCCCCCGGACAGTTAGAAATCTTTCGCGAGCAATTAAAAATTTTATCCCGTCGTTTCGATCGCTTGGTGTTTTGTATCGGGGAAAATGGCTTAGATTTAGCCCCTCAAATAGGTATTAATCCTGATATTTTGGTAAAAACAGCCAATTGGATCGGGCCGATGTTATTAGAGGCACAATTACAGGGAATCTCTGAAATTCTTTTGTTTGGTTATCACGGTAAATTAATTAAACTTGCCGGGGGAATCTTTCAGACTCACCATCATCTCGCCGATGGTCGTCGGGAAATTCTTACCGCCTACGCCGCTAAAATGGGTTTAGCTACCCCCCATCTCCAGCAAATTTTTGACAGTAGCACCAGCGAAAACGGTCTGGAATATCTGCGTCAATTAGACCGGCAAACGGGAGATAATTGGGTGGAACGCATCTATGGAGAAATGGCTAATACTATTGATCGCCGTTGCCAAGAATACGTTTATAACCACAGTAACGGTCATCTTGGGGTCGGTTGTATTTTATTCGATCGCTCTCGTTCTTTGATCAGCAAAAGCGAAAATGGCATTAAATTTTTGCAAAATCTACAAGTTACCCCCCAGTGACCGTGCTATGATCGTGGGAATATTTAGTCTTAAAAAATGAAACTAATAAGGCCACACCATTATAGCTTATTTTCAGAACAATAGCCGATTTAGTTTACAAATCTTTAACCTTTTCCTGCCAGTTTCTTTTCTTGATCGTAGTGACAACTCAAACCCCCCTTCCCACCCCCCAAGAGACTTTGCCCTCAGAGTCCTTCACTAATAGCCTTAATCGTCAAATAATCATCATTCTTGACTTTGGCTCCCAGTATTCTGAATTAATCGCCCGCAGAATCCGGGAAACGAACGTTTACTCCGAAGTTCTCTCCTATCGTACCAGCGCCGAACAATTGGCCCAAATCAACCCGAAAGGAATAATTCTTTCGGGCGGTCCCAATTCCGTCTATGATCCTGGAGCGCCCCACTGTGATCCCGAAATTTGGAATTTAGGTGTACCCATCCTCGGAGTTTGCTACGGGATGCAATTGATGGTACAGCAGTTAGGGGGCAGGGTAGAACGGGCAAAACGGGCCGAATACGGCAAAGCATCCCTATTTATCAACGATCCTACCGATTTATTAACCAATGTCGAGGACGGTTCCACCGCTTGGATGAGTCACGGGGATTCCTGCGTGGAATTGCCTGCGGGTTTTGAAATTCTCGCTCATACCGATAATACCGATTGTGCGGCCATTGCCGATCACGAGAAAAAACTCTTTGGAGTGCAGTTTCACCCGGAAGTTGTCCATTCTGTGGGAGGAATCGCCTTAATTCGCAATTTCGTCTATCATATCTGCAAATGCGAACCCACTTGGACCACGGAAGCTTTTGTCGAGGAATCGATCCGAGAAATTAGGGCAAAAGTGGGCGATAAGCGAGTTTTATTGGCTTTATCCGGCGGTGTGGACTCCTCTACCTTAGCATTCCTGTTACATCGAGCGATCGGTGATCAACTAACCTGTATGTTTATCGATCAGGGATTCATGCGTAAGGGTGAACCAGAACGATTAATGCAGATATTTAACGAGCAATTCCATATCGGAGTCCAGTATGTCAACGCTAGAAAGCGATTTTTAGCGCAAGTGGCCGGTGTCACCGATCCCGAAGAAAAGCGCCGTCGTATCGGCCATGAATTTATTCAGGTGTTTGAAGAAGAATCGAATCGTTTGGGACCCTTTGATTATCTGGCCCAAGGAACTTTATATCCCGATGTGATTGAATCGGCCGATAGTAATGTGGATCCCAAAACCGGGGAAAGAGTAGCGGTTAAAATTAAAAGTCATCATAACGTTGGTGGACTGCCGAAAAATCTCCGGTTTAAATTAGTCGAACCCCTGCGAAAATTATTTAAGGATGAGGTGAGAAAATTAGGTCGATCAATCGGTCTTCCAGAAGAAATTGTTCGTCGTCAACCTTTCCCCGGCCCTGGTTTAGCGATTCGCATTTTAGGGGAAGTCACCGCAGATAAATTAAATATTTTGCGCGATGCAGATTGGGTGGTGCGCGACGAGATTAATAAGCAGGGAATGTATCACGATTTCTGGCAAGCTTTCGCAGTTTTATTGCCTGTCCGCAGTGTGGGAGTGATGGGAGATCAACGTACCTACGCTTATCCTATTGTCCTACGTTTAGTCAGCAGTGAAGACGGAATGACTGCCGATTGGTCCCGGGTTCCCTATGATTTATTGGAGACAATTTCTAATCGTATTGTCAATGAAGTTAAGGGAGTTAACCGCGTGGTTTATGATATTACTTCTAAGCCTCCCGGAACTATAGAATGGGAGTAGTATTGAATTATTGATTGATTATTAGTCCCGTCCAAATATTGGGGCGGGATTTTTGCAGAATAGACAATTGAGGAGATTAATTACTACCATGGCACAGTTAGAGATGTGGGAAGAAATAGAAGCGGTGGATTTTGCCGAAGAAGAAGAAGATATTGCAGGAGAATCAGCAAACCAAAAAAAGCTACAACTCAAAGAAATCTCCGAGACTGTTGTTGCTGGAAGTGATTGGACTACCGCAACGATCCGCGATCAATTAATTCGAGAAAATATTCAACTCAATCCGCGCTTTCAAAGACGAGATGCTTGGAATATTACTCGTAAAAGTCGATTTATTGAATCCCTAATTCTAGGGTTTCCAGTCCCACTGATTGTCTTAGCTGCTAATAATAAGGAAAAAGGTAAATTTATCGTTCTTGATGGCAAACAACGCCTACTAACAATTTTACAGTTTTATGGTGACAGTGCCACACCTAATAATAGTTTTACTTTAAAAGATTTAGAATTTCTAGATAATCTCAATGGCTGCCAATATCAAGATCTAAAAAATGACTTCAATTTAAATGATTTCTTAGACCAACTGGATAATCAAACTATCCGCACGATTGTTATCCGTAATTGGAAAACGGAGAGTTTCCTCCATAAAATTTTTCTGCGTCTCAATGTGGAAAATACCCCTTTGTCTTCTCAAGAATTAAGACAAGCATTACACCCAGGAGGTTTTATTAATTTTTTAGATGATCGAGCGATCGAAAGTCAAGCATTAAAGAAAATATTTAAATCTTCCTATCCCGATTTCCGGATGCGCGACACTGATATATTATTGCGTTATGTAGCTTTTCATTATTATTTATCCGATTATCGCGGTGATGTTAAGATACTTCTAGATAAAACCTGTCAAAATTTCAATCAAGAATGGGAAAAACGCTCAGATGAAATTATCAATGTTGTTGATCAATTTGAAAAAGCTGTCCAAACAACAATTAATATTTTTGGAGAGAAAAACTTTTCTCGTCTCTGGTTATATAAAGAAGGAAAGTATCGAAGTCAGTTCAATCGAGCAATTTTAGATGTGATGGTTTTTTACTTTTGCGATGATCTAATTAGAGCAGCTGCCGAGAAAAACAAAGAACAGATAGAAAATGCTTTTAAAGAATTATTATCTAACCCTGACAATGAATTTAGGAACTCAGTAGAAAAAACTACTAAAAGTATTAGAGCAACTTACAATCGTTTTAATTTATGGGGTCAAGCTTTATCAAAAGTATTAGATATTAACTTCAATATTCCTCAGATGGAAGACAATCGTATTATTTTTAAGGGGTTAAGATAGTTGTTTTTTTACTATGCCGAAATCTCTAAGATTTAGACAACTAACCAAAGAATTAAATCGACTCAGAAAACAATTCCTACCTCGTAAATTTAGCGAGATAAATGAATATTCTGAAAGACAATTAGCTTTAACTTTTGCCTATCGAGTTTTTGCTCATGCTGAGATTGAATCTTATCTTGAAGATCGAGTTTGGGATACCGTACTGACAGCAAAAAATATCTGGGATAATCAAGGTAAAGCTAGTGGAGTTTTGTTATGTGTAATCGCTTTTTCTGGTCAAGAAATGGAAAATCCTCCCGATACCATTACTCCTCTTAAAGGTAACAAAAATGTCTCCCTAGACAAACTGAAAATAACTAAAAAAATTGACATAGTGATTAGATGTTTTAAATCAGTTATCGATCAAAATCATGGGATTAAGGAAACTAACCTATTAAAATTACTCTTACCAATCGGCATCGATAGTGATGACTTAGATAAAGTTTGGTTAGCCAATATGGATACTTTTGGAGAAGAACGCGGTGAAATTGCTCATTCTTCGGCAATAAAAACGAAAAAAACGCCTAACCCTGCCGACGAATTAGAGAGAGTTAAACAAATTATTCAAGAATTAGAGAAAGTCGATCAATTGATTACTAACTTGCTCAAGTAATTCCACTCTTAATAAAACTTAAATTGTTAATTATATCAGAAATACAGTATAATAAAAGGCAGACAATAGAGAGCTAATCATCAAAGTGAAACATAGACCAATTGCGATCGATTTATTTGCCGGCTGCGGTGGGATGTCCGTTGGTCTAGAAGCGGCGGGATTTGATATTGCTGTAGCGGTGGAGTTTGATGCAGTCCATTCCTTGGTTCATCATTTTAACTTTCCCTATTGTCAAACTATCTGCCGGGATATAGCCAAAGTAACAAGTAGAGAAATATGGGAATTATTAAAACTAAAAGGCTATGCCACCGATGTTAGTTTAATTGCCGGCGGTCCCCCCTGCCAAGGTTTTTCACTGATTGGTAAACGACAAATAGATGATCCTAGAAATTCTCTTGTATTTGAATATCTGCGGATTGTAGCAGAAATTAAACCCAAGTATTTTATCTTTGAAAATGTCCCCGGCATGGCTACGGGTAAACACAAACAATTTTTAGAGGAGTTAATTTCTGAATTTGAAGCTATTGGCTATACAATTAATCAGCCAATTAAAATCCTTGATGCCAGTGAATATGGCGCACCACAAAAGCGCAGAAGATTAATCTTAATTGGTAGTCGAAAAGACGTGCCGATGGCTAAATATCCTTTGACAAAGACCGTCGATTTAAACTCAGCCAAAAAATCAGCTTTTACCAGCGTCTATGATGCGATTTCAGATTTAGAATTAATACCTGCCTTTATCGATACTGATTTAGGCATACCTGCATCAAAATTAGATTATAGTGGTAAGAGGAAAAAATATTCAGTGCAGCCAGGGGATATTTTTAAACTTTGCCATCAAAGAATAGTAGATACAAAAATCTATGGACATATAGGCTCAGTTCATACCCAAAGATCAATTGATAGATTTATCGTAACCGAACCGGGTACAGTGGAACCAAAAAGTCGCTTTTTCAAGCTTTCTCCTACTGGTTTATGTAACACTCTCCGGGCCGGAACTAATAGTGACAAAGGGGCCTATACTGCTCCTAGACCCATTCACTATTCTATTCCTCGTTGTATTACTGTACGAGAAGCCGCCAGATTACATACATTCCCCGATTGGTTTCAGTTTCACCGCACAATATGGCATGGTTTTCGCGAGATTGGTAATGCAGTTATTCCGCTATTATCGAAAGAACTTGGCTCTTCTGTGATGGGAGCAATGAATATTAATCCAGCCAATTTCGACCAGCTTATTTTGGAAAAAATGCCCGAAGACTTATTGCTATATAATATGTCTCAGGCATCAAACTATTGGGGAATCTCTGACGATGTTATCGCGAAAAGAAAACGAGGTGTATCTTAGAGATAGTACTATTAACTGCCAATCGAACTTGACAAACTCGCTCCCATCTTCTCACTCTCCTATACTTTTTAAACAGAATTTACTATCATTTTTATTATTCGGGAACCGTCCACCAAGCGAGAGCAAAAGCTTGTTCTTTCTCGTTAACTTGTTGACGATATTGAACCCGAATTTTATAGTTTCCAGAGATGGGGACAGGACAAAAAATATGCTCTAAACTATCACTATCACTCAGGGAAGCACAGGTGTATTTAGCATTATTATCCTCCTGAGCAGGTAAAAGATAAACATCTAAATTATTCAGGCCGCGATCCTGGAAACTTTCATCGATATCATAGAGATTATTACGATTAGTATCGATTAGTTCTACCAAACGATCCCAAGCTAAAGTTATCGAAACAAAACTATTAGCTTTTAAGGGATTCTCTAGGGCATAATCTTGATAACCATTAGCGGTAACTGTAGTGTAATCCCAACCAATAGCAGGAATAGATTCTGCGGCCGACCATTGACCATTACTAAACTGTTGGTAGGCGCGAAAAGTGTTAAGATGTCCCGTCCCCATCTGCATATCTAAAGGAATTTTCGGGTCTTTATAAGCATCGGACTCTAACCAAGTTTTTTGGTCTTTAGTTAAGACCGTCCGTCTCATACCTAATCGTAACCCATCGCCCTTATCTTTAATTTTATCGGCAGCATTAAGCATTACTGCTTTCATCACTTGATGATGACGAGAATCGAGACTCCAATGGGGATTTTTTTGATTAATTTGTTGATCGCCGTATTCTTGTAAAAGTGCCACCGATGCCGTAATATGAGGAGCGGCGAAACTGGTGCCACTAACAGTATTTAATTTACCTTTGAGATCATAAAGCTCTATTTTATTGCCGGGGGCAACTAAATTAATTGACCGCCGCGAACCATCATTAATTTCCCGTTTAATTAAACTGCGACCAATACCCACTGGCAAAGCACTAATATTAGCAAAATCAACTTTAGTAAATTTTCCCTCTCTTTTCGCTGTATAAGCGGTAGTAATGCCGTTAAAATGATCGGTGGGAATGGGAATTCCTCCCTTACCTTGATTACCAGCAATTACATAAAGAACATCCTCAACTCGCGATGACCAATCAACACATTGAGTTAATAAAGCTTGACCATCTAATTTTGGTTCCTGTCGCTGATCTCTTTGCAAAGATTCCCCAAAACTAAAGTTAATTGCTCGCACATCACCGCTATTTTGTCGGGCAATATTTTGACTGGTAAGACATTCTTCCGGTTGTCCGCCGCGTCGCAAAGAACCCACCGCCCCCGAATATAATCTCGCTTTTGGGGCCACTCCGGGGATTTTTTTATCATCACTGACCATCACCGTTGCCACCATAGCGGCGTGATTATCTAGATAGGTGTTGGGTTTGGCAATTTGATCGCGAAAAAAAACACCAGCTAATTTATAGGGAGGCTGCCAAGCTGCCACTTTATCATAACCGAACTGAGCCGGTCGGCCGATTTCCACTTGACCGATGGCAATTTTTCGCCCTAATAAATTATAGGGTTCCGCCCGCAGGCGATCAGCATAAATTCCCTGTTCACCGATGGAATTAGAAAGAACTAGGGAAGGAAGGAGAATTATCGTTACTACTAACCCGACGACAAACCAAAATCCTCTTTTCATCATCAGCAATCCTGCGGCAGTAAGGTGATACCGATCCATTCTAAGACAGAAATCTCAGAAAATACCCAAATCTCTTTTTTGGCTAGGTGGGATGGTAATAAAAAGCCACGGCCAAGATTAAATAGGTGGCTAGTAATAGGGTTCCATCTAACCAATTGGAACGACCGGTAAAGCTGATTAAATTAGTGACAACCACCGCTACAATTAAAGCCACCACGTTAAAGGGATTAAAATTTAAATCCATCGGCTGCTGCCAAAATTGACCGATAAAAACTAATAAAGGTGCCACGAATAAAGCCACCAATAAACTATCACCCATAGCCACAGAAACCGTTAAATCCATCTGATTTTTTAGGGCTAATTGAGTGACGGTAACTATTCCAGAAACATCGCTAATTAAAGGAATAAAAATCACCCCGATAAAGAGAGGAGTGAGATTAAATCCTTCCATCACCGATTCCACTACATCAACAAATAAATCCGACTCATAGGCTACAGCTACGGTGGAAGTAAGCAGCACAAGTAACCAAATCCAGACTTGAGCTTTTTCTTCCTCACTAACCTGATTGTCGGGGGTATTTTCGTTACTTAATCCCACTTCGTAGAGATAGCTATGGGTTTTCAGGGAAAATAATAAAGTTAACCCGTAAACTATTAATAAAACCGTGGCGGTGACTAGGGAAAGACTGAGAATATCGGCAACTTCCACCACGTTAGAAGTATATATTACCAAAGTTGGTAAAGCGATCGCTATTACTGCTAAAGTCATGGAAGAACCATTTACCCGCGCTAAAATCGGTTTAAATTCCTGCTCTTTGTAGCGAATTCCTCCCGTGAGCATTCCCATGCCCATAAATAATAATAAATCGCTGAGAATACTGCCAGTAATACTGGCTTGTACGATGTCCACCAAGCCTTTTTTTAGGGCAATTAAGGCAATAACTAAAGTGGTAGTATTGCCAAAGATAGCATTAACTAATCCTCCCAAAGTTGGCCCGGTTACTACGGCAACTCTTTCCACAGACGTACTTAACCAAATTGACAGGGGAATGATCGATAAAGCGGCAGTAATAAAAATAGCTTGATCTCCCCAATTAAGACGACTAGCGACCACCGATAGGGGAATAAATAATAGGAAAGCAAAGGAGACAATTTTTCTTAAATTCATGGGTTATTAATGGCAATTTCTCCCACCATTCCCGCTTCGGCATGACCCGGAATAGTACAGATTAATTTATACTTACCAGTTTTGAGAGGAACTATCACCCATTCCGCCTGTGCATTAGGTTTTAATTCTAGTTCGTGAATTGCCCCTTTAATCTCCACTTTTCCCGCTTCAACTTTCTGAGTCCAACTAGCATCAGCGAAGTCTTTAGCGGTAAAATAATGTTTAGTAGGACTGGGATTATCGAGGATTAATTTGTATTTTTGTCCGGCAATAAAGTCTAATTGACTAGGAAAGAATTTTAATTCTCCTTGCCCGGAGCCTAGACTAATTTTAACTTCTAGAGGGGCGGATGCAGCGAAGGCGGGAAAAGTCACTAACCAACAACTAATTAAAACTATTACTACTGCCACAAATTTTTGATAGATATCCTGGACAGGGAAGTAGGGATTAGAATTCATTTTGCTCCTGCAGCTTATAGAGAAAATCTGGCGGCTTTGACGATAATTTTAGAACAAGTGGCGATTCTTAGCGGCTCTCTTCCCTTCCATTCCCTCAAAGTCCCTTGGCCACTGTTCAAACCTCGGGACTTCTAGCCACTGTCAGTTAAATCGACAAAATTAATCTAAGCTATCGGGAGAATGGGGATAAAGTTGTTCTGCTTCTGGACAATCTTCCGAGACATTAATATCAGGATTCGTCCGCGACACGGAGGCCAGTTTTCTGCTCACCGCACCGATACTTTCTAAACGCACCATTTCTTCCCAAGAACTAATCTCGTCTTCTTCTTCTGTTTCGTAGCGAATGGTGACGAGATCGCTTTCTAGATCGATAATACGAGCATTATCGATCCATCTTTGCTGATCGCGCAAGAAAATGCAGACTTCCTGACCATCCATACAGAATTGATAAATCTTGCGGTGTAACATAAATTGCTCCTAAACAGCTTCTTTTGTTGGATTTAACTAACGGGAAGTGACAAAATGCCAATCTCAGCAATAGCTCAAGAATTCCCGTGGGTAACACAAAAAGGAGAAAAATTCCGCTAGTAGTGGCAAGAATGGGAAAGGAAAGTCAGGTTTCCAGTTTGGGACTACGTTCTTCAAAGACATCGATTCGATTAATAGACGGCCTCGGCGATCGGTAAAAAATCGCCCTTATAGAGTCATTGTTACATAAATTTTCACTTCATAACAGTATCTGTGGATGGAATCGGGAAATGGGGAGATAGGGAAATTTCCACTAAAACCTCAACACTTAAACCCCCTAACCCCGATGCTGATTTAAAATAGCCATCATCTTTTCGGCCACCGCTGCTGTTTGTTCGAGCATGGCAAAGTGACCACAATCGGATAACTCAATCACGTTGCCGCCAGTTTCAAACAAGGGATGAAAACTGGCCAGATGGTTAACGTACTTAACTTCCATAATCGTATCCTCTTTCCCCGCCAGAAAATAGACCGGCTGCGGGAGACGGGAGACAATCTGGGGTAAAAGATGAACTTCGCTGATAGTGGTGGTTTCCAAAAGTGACCCCAGGGCCGCTTGGTAATCGGCCCGGACAAAATCAATCACTCGCTGTTTGCCCCATTTTTTACTTAGGGTTTGCTTGACCATCATCCGCGAGAATAAAACATCAATCAAGGGAACACGGGGCAACCAAGGCGGTCTTCTCTCTAAAATCTGTCTTCCGGCTTCCCGAAATCGCTCAAATTCCTCCTTTAGATAGATGCCGCCGCCGGCATTCATACAGATTACCCCTTTAATGCGTTCAGGACAGCTATCCGCGGCCCACAAAGCAACACTACCACCGAGGGAATGACCGACTAACCAAGCAGCATCGAGATTTAAGCGGTTAAGAAGGGTAATAACGTCTTGGGAGTAGGATTCAAGGTTATAACTGCTAGGAGGACTGTTAGAGGTGATTTTTTGGGAGTCGCCAAAGCCCCGGAGATCATAAACTAGACAGGGATAGTCTGGGGAGAGAATATCTACCAAAGGCTGCCAGTAGTGACGACTCAGCAGCCAACCGTGTATAAAGACTAAAACCGGTTTATCCGCTTGGGGCGAAAATAACTCGTAACTGTGGGATACTCCCGATATGTCGATGGTAGGCATATAATCAATCTCAACCTAAGTTAAACCGTTGATAGGGGTTACTAGGGAAACTTCTAGAGAAAAATCGGTGTATTTAGCCTTGTTTATAGAGCAAAATCAGGGAAGCTTAGGATTTTCCCTGATAGCTGATCAATCAATGCTATAGACAATTTCAAAAGCTTCTACTTTAAGTATAAAACACTGGGGATACCTCCCTAAAATAGGATGACAACCCTAGACCAGGATTTATCTATGAAATGCGATCGCTTTTTAACTCTTTCCCTCGTCTTCAGTCTGGGATTAGTTTTTCCCCCCTCTTTACCCGCTCAAAATCCCCCCGCTACCACCTTTCAACCGGGTCCTTGGCAGCCTGTCGCTAGGGTGAATATGAGTCGTCCTGTGGAGATTAAAATTATCAATCAAACCGATATTGACCTCAATTATGACCTATCGGCCAATATTGATTCCTCTCCCCAATTATTATCTCCTGGTACGGAGACAACCCTAAAAGGTTTCGTAATTCCAGCATATATTCTGATTAATCGGGCTAATGCCGCCTCGGATCCCGATTCTTCTAGTTTAATCTATGCCGTAGAAGTCAATAAAGATAATTTAGTCACGATTACTGTCACCAAAGTTCCGGGGAGTACCCCCGGTTATACCACCTTTAACCTCAATCAACAGGGTGCTATTTATATTTACTAGCTCTAGCTGAGGGCGATCAGACCACAATTATATTATCGCGATCGAGATTTATTTGAGATCGATCGACAATTGTAACGTTTTAGTCAATTAACGGTAATTTCCGCCCCAGGAAAGTTAAATTAATAGGGATATAACTCCCAAATTAAGTAGCTGGTTATAATTAAATTAAAAATGGATTTTAGGTTCGATCCCCCCTTAGTCCCCCCTTAATAAGGGGGGCATCTGATAATTTTTCAAGCCTACCTACTTAGCCTACAAAAGGTTAAAAAATCTCCTACAAACAAACCTAGCGAGGACAAACATGAATACAATCACTAATTTTTTAGCTAGTGCTATTGTCGGTGGTTGGATTATGACCATGGCAGTTTTTGCTATCCAAAATATCCAACCAGTTTCTTTAAAGTTTCTACAATTTGAGTCAATTAAAGTACCCATCGGCATTTTATTGGCTTTTTCTTTGGGAATGGGATTTTTTATGGCCGCAGTTATTCCCGCTTTTTTGAGAAAGTCGAAAAAATCTCCTCGCAGTCGCTTTTCTCCCCCAGAATCGGGGTTAGACGAGTTTGATTTTTAAATAGGGTCTGCTGAAAAAGTTTTTCCTGGGGGTAGGGTGTGGGGTGTGGGGTGTAGGGTTTTACCGATTTTCAGGGGGTCAATTACCTAATTTTCAGGGAAAAAGTGCCTAAATTTCCCCCCCGATCACCCCAAGGTCTGGCACTTTTTGATGGGAAAAAAGTCTAAAATTCTTATCCAACAAGGTTTTTAGATTTATTCAGCACACCCTAAATAGTCTTTTGACTGGCTAATTTATCGGTTCTCTTAGGGTTTGGTGGGTAAAATGTGTTCTAAGATACAGTCTTGCCAGCGAGCGACTGGAACGAACCACAAAGACACAAAGGACACAAAGATCGATCGGTCTTATATAAGTTAAACTGGTCGCAACGCGCTCGCTACGCGAGATCACACCAAGAACAAGAGAGCCATTTATCGGCAGCATCCCGGGTGTATATTGTAGGAGCTAATTGCATTTTGTACTTTAAACAACATTATAATTTTTGATAGCTGTTCTGACTCTCTCATGAATAGAAGCAAATAAACTTCCTTGCCATAAATAATTAAATTTATTTTCTGTGATTAGATTGAGACAATTTAAAATTCGCTTTTCCCAGTCTTTTTGATTGTAAGTATCTTTTCCCCAAGCTTGATATAATTCCTTCTCACTAATACCTCCTAATTTGTGAGATAATCGATTTCTATGATTACGCAATTCTGCAGAACCCCAATCCTTTAGATCGACATTAATAGACAACTCAATTACTCGTTGTTGATTGCGACTGTCTAATAATATGTCAGTTTTATTTGTCCCATTAACAAACAATATGCTCAAATCAGGATACTTAGTTAAGACCGAAGATTTTAAAGATGAATAAGTATATTCAGAATTAACCATATAGTCTTTAAATTCATGTTTTAAACACTCATAAATTAAGCCTTCTACCGCTCGGAAACTATGAAGCATAGCCTCGGTTGTATTTTTTTGTTTTAGTCTAACTACTGCGGTATAAGCTTGTTCATAGGCCATCCACCAATATTGTTGATGCTGCTCTTTTTGTTGATTATTGAAACTAAAAGAAGCGGACTGAAAAAAATCTTCAAATTGTCCTTGATTCCAGCTTACTCCAGATTTAATTAGAGCATAAGTTTCTTTCCATTTTTGTTTATTTTGTTCATAGTAAGGTTTAACTAAGTTCTGAAGACCAGCATAATCATAGCGTTCTAATAATTGTAGGGCTTGTTGTCGAGTGCGATCCCAAAGATAGTTAGTCCCTAAAAAAGGCCCTGTGTAATCTGAAGAAATGCCCTTTTGATTGTCATGAGGAGTGGGAATAAATTCATAGAATTTAATATCGTTTCCATAAAAACTCAATCCCGAAATTCTCGACGCTTCTGAAGCTTGCCCCACCCCACCTTTTAAGCACAATAAAATGGGTTGATCGGGTTGAGGTTCTATATTTTCTTTCCATACTTGTTGCCACCAACGGAACATTTTCTCGAAGTTAGAAGGGTTTTCATCATTTCTACCTATATAGAGAATATTTACTACCAAATCAGAATTTAATTTATTTAGCCAATACTTAATTAATTCTCCTGAGTAAAGAGTATCTTTTTCTCTTTCTTTTACTGTTTCATTTTGATCAGTTACTACTAAATAAACTTTTTCGAGATCATTGATTTTATCTTCCAAAAGTTTACCCAAAATGACTGGTTTTACTTGATCGCCATAATATTCAATGTTTTCCCAAAGGTATTGGGATATTTCTCGAAAAGATGATTTTTCGGTCAGAGCTAAATCAGACACTACTTCTATCTGTTCTCCGAGAATATCACCTTTCATGCGATCATCGCCAATATTATACCAGTCACCAGTGGTGACTTGAAACATTAAATCTCTGGTTCCGATCGTTGCAACTAAAATTGATTTCATGAAATTATAAAGGGAATATTTGAGCAAAATTTTGAGGACTTGTATTACTTCTTAATTGTTTGATAAACTCTTGACGGGGATTCAGATTAGCACCGAATACAGTAACTATCTGGTAATCTCCTAAATCAGCAATCCACACGGGAGATGGTTTAGCTCCACCACTGACTTTACCACAGAGATTACCATCATATTCTCTTTGACCATTTTTACCGGTAATTTTCAAAGTATCACTGTGAAGAATTGCTAAAGCATGGGGTTTACCTCTTTGTTCATTTCCTGCACAGACAAAAATTTGACAATTACTATCGGCCGCATCAATCCAATTACTTTGAGAAACTTGACCAGCTATCCTTAAATTATTAGAGTTTATATTAGTGCCAGTAACTTGATTTAAAGATTTATAAAAATCTCGCAATCTTTGCTGAAATTGTTGTTTAAACCCCTGCACATTATTGGGCATTGCCCAAAAATCTTCTTCACTGTCAATATAAAATGTAGAACCACGAAACCATGGGGCGCTTTCACGACTTTTGCGAGAATAATTAGGTCTTCTCGCACCTTGACCAATACCACCCATATTAGCTAAAAACCAAGTCAAATATTTAGCTAATTTTTTGACAGCTTCTTGTTTATCTTTTGGAGTTTCGGAAGACAAAGATAAGACTAAAGTTCCCCGTTGTTCACCACAGGGGTCATTTTTACCCTGAACATTGGGTCGGGGTTCTTTTTGGGTAACTTTACCCTCAAGAATATTCACTTGTAGATAACCGTATTTTTTAGGATTAATACCGCCAAATAATTCAGATTCAATCTCTTGAACACCGTATTTTTTAGGATTAATACCTCCAATTAATTTAGCTTCAATCTCTTGAACTTTGTTAATAGGTAAAACTCCGGATGCAAAAACACGAAACCAGTATCGCATCATCGATTTAAAGGCTGTCGGACGAACTTCTGCAACGGGTGCGCTCCGCATTTGCCATTCATTGCGTCGCTCATTCCATTGCCATTGGGTGAATCGTTGATAACCATGAATTAATTGACCTTCTAGCTCAAAATCCAATCGATAAAATTCCGATTCTAATCTTGGGTTTTTTCCAGATAAGATCAATTGTCCATAACCTGTATTGACTTGTGAACCTATGCCAAGCTGTAAACCTTTTTTCAGCCATTGTTTTACCTTTTCAAGTATCTTTTCATCTTGACAGTTACTAGCTAGACGTAAACGTAAACCAATTAAAAAAGTTGGTTCTTTGAGAGAGAAAAAAGGATTAGGGTTAGGAGAATATTCTAGAGAATCATCTTTCCATGACCAAATATTATTAGCCATGTCCATTTCTAACCCCCCGTTCTTAGAAGGTAAAGGATAGGCATCAAAAAAGACAACTTTACCCGTTTTATTTTTTTCCTCTTTGGCGTTTATATCACCAAAATAGGGGGCGATTTCTTTTTCCGCGTCTTTCCATTCCAGATTATTTTCCGCCATGATTTCTCGGATGGCTTGGTTTCTGGCAACACCGCGCAATGTACTAGATGGAATATAGGGCATTCCGAGGGCATCAAAGGCAGGTAAAAGAATACTTTCCGGTCCGCGATGACCACCGACACGAATACGCCAAGTGGATTTGACTTGAAAAGCGATTCCGTCTTTCGCTAACAGTTGGGTACGTTGATTGAGTTGCTCAAGACGCTGAGTATAGTTAGCATTTTCTTGGGCTGTTTGCAGAATTTGGGTTTTAGTCGCATCTTTGTGTGGATAGTCGGCAGCACGCATCCAACGGAGATATTCGACAAAACTGGCTGATTGGTCGGGTTGAGGTTCGTTTTCGGGGTCTAACCACGGTGAGGGTGGAGGAGGATTGTTATTGCCGCCACCGCCGTTATTATTGCCGCCGCCACCCCTAGGAGGCTGTCTGGAGGGTTGGTTGTTATTTGTGGGTTTTATAGCTTGATTTTTTAGGGTGGGTTTTTGAGGGGGATTAGGACGTTGTAAGGGGCTATGGGACATAATAATTATAATTTCCTTTCTAGTTCAATGAATTATAAAAACTGTGGTGATAATTTATCTGAGCTAGTCGCCACTTTCCACATCGGAATAGATGGCATTGGCCCAGAAGCTAAATTCTTGGGCGATTTCCAAGCCTAAACCCGTTAATCCTAGATAATCATCGGTAGATAAATCCTTGAGAGTAGTTAATCCTTGAGAATTAGAAAGATTATCTCTTTTAGATAACTTTTCTAGGCATTGAAAATACTTTTTAACTACCTGTTTTTTTCCTTCTTGATTGAGGGCAGTTTCTTCGGCTTTTAGGCGCATCATTCCCCAAGTAGAAAGATAGGTATAAAGTTCAAGAGCTTGATTTTTTTGTTCTTTGCGGCGACTCTTATCAGCAGTGGCTGAGGACAATTCTTGCAAGGCAGTGAATACGGGATTGCTAATCGTTCTAGGGTCGAATGTCATGGTTATTTTGGCTCCAAAAGTTAAAAAATATTACCTGACCAAAGGGTATCAAGAGAGATAACAATATCGGGAAATGCGGCAGCGGATAAAGTTCCTGTAGTAAATTTTTCTTGATATTGATAATCAGAATTTATCGGTTGACGGAAAACATAAATCTCTCGATTTTTGATGGCAACTACCCAATATTCTGCAATACCAGCTTGGGCATAGATATGTTTTTTTTCGGTTAAGTCTTTACTGAGAGTTGAGTCAGAAATTTCGATTAACCAAAAAATTTCATCAGCATAGGGATGATGATCTCGATAGCGAGAACGAGGGGGAAAAACTACAGCGATATCGGGTTCAGGTTCTGAGTTTTCTAAGGTAATGGGTCCAACTTCTCTTACCCATGCTTTATCCTTGAGACGTTGACGGAGAAAGTTGGCTAATCCTTCTCCACTGTCTTTATGTAAAGGGCCTTCTGGACTCATTTCGAGAATATCTCCATTCAGTAATTCTACACGCCGATCGATTAAAATTCCCGCCGCAATCATGCGATGATAATCGACCACTGACCATTTAGCTAAGGCAAGATTAGCTGTCATAAATTACCTCTACCATTGTTGCACAAAACCACGTCCTAAACTTTCCTGTCCGCCGATTTGTAGAATGTCATTATCTGCTAATAACTGTTTAAAATCAGCTTGGGATTGTTGTCTGGTTCCATTAGCTTGAGAGGTAATACCCCAAGGAAAATACATTAAGGTGTCGGGGGGAATAGCTTCTTCATAACGAAATCCTCCATCGACGGATTTATGCTCATCTAATTTAATTTTAACTTGTCTCCATAAACTCATTTGAATTAGAGTCGTGCAATGCTGATCGGGCAATACTAAGACTTTATTAATGCCACTACTGACAGAGTTTTTGGGAATAAAACTTTGCCAATTTGACCAGTCTTTTAGATCATCGACCTTGAGAATGGCATCCTTGAGATAAACGTTGGTGTTGGCCTTTTTAAAACTACAGCTATATTCGGGGGGAATTGTCAGACTAGGATTAGTTAATCTTGTCCAACGACGAAGAAGTAAAGGAGAAGTGATCCAGACGACACCGTGACTAAGGGAAGGGACGGGCAACCAGAGAATCGAACCATCTCCTATCCAGATGTCTCCCTGTTCCAAGTTTTCTGCACCTTTATCGATTTCATTACCGAATAACTTAAATTTTAGGTTTTCTTCGGTAGCTAAAGAACGGATTTTCCCGCGAATTGTACTGGAGGGAATATAGGGTAAAGTGGTATGGGATTCACGAGCAATACCCACTAGATTCCCCTCTTGAGTGGTTCCTCCGGTGTGTAGGGGAGAAAGTAGATAAAAGTGGATTAAGTTCATGATTAATTATTCTCCTTTATAGTTGATCCAAAGTAATTCCGAGTAGCCTAATTTGCGCCAGCGTTGGTGATATTCGGGACTATCGGGCTGCTCTTGAAATAGGCGATCAGGTTGATTTAAATAGTATTGACTACCGGCGGGGGCCGCGAAGACTTGGGGGGCGGGAATGCTAGTATTTTCTTTTGATTGAATGCGGCAACTGATCGGGATAGCTCGATCGGTTGCGACACTGACTAGATTGCCCGGTTTCTGATTACTATTAACAGTATGGGCGAGTTTCCATTCCCAGGGCCAAGAGCGACAAATGGCTTGATTATTATCGTGACGGCGTTCAAAAATACCGGGGGTAACGAGATAGGCGATCGCTTTATTTATTTGTTTAAAGTTCTCCTCGGATTGTTGTTTTAATTCTTGCCATTGTTGACCTAAATTATCGCATTTTTCCAGTATAACTCGGTGTCCTTCTCCTCCTAACCGCAAAGTTGTGGGAGTGGGAATATTAACATCAATTCCGATCGCTATACTCCAACCGGGTAGCATTCGGATCGCTTTTTCCACAAAGTATCCATCGGCATCTTCTACCTGTTTACTTCCCGGTTTCATGGCATTATGGGAACGAATTTCTTCTTGCCAGGGTTTATCTTCTCCTTTGTGTTTTACTAACCATTGGCAAGGGTCGATCGCTCCTGTTTTTAAATAATCGAGAATAACTTTAAAAGGTAGATACTGACGATATTTACCTTCTTTCTCTTCTTCCGCTTCATTTTCTCGATTTTGGCAATTTTTGTTAGGTTTAGCCTTAGCTAAGGGGGCAGGTTTCGATCGATCCCAAAATATATGCTTTTCTGAAATCGTTAAATTATCACTCCAAGAAATAGGAATTAATGGGTCAGAATTGGCGAATCCTAAAGGACGGGGTAGATATAAAGTATCTCCAGTAAAAGATAGGAATGAACCGGTGATTTTAAAATAACTATTTTTAGAGCGATCTAGTAAAGCACTTAAAGCACCGGCGATCGTGTGACCGTTGGGGGGAAATGTACTTCCGGCCCAGGCTCTTTCTCCGGGGCTAAAGGGTTTGGCATCGCGTAGGAGAAGAACATCTAGGGGAGTGATTGTGTACCAATACATTAAATGGAACCTCCGATCTTAATCTCTCTTTTTCGAGTCATAAAAGCCGCTAGTTTAAGCCAATTGTTGATAGTTTTATTGAGAACTTCTGGTGTGTTTTCTGTAGTTTGCCAAAGGCTATCTAGAAAGTTGGCAAGTTCTTTTTGAATCTGCTCTGTTTGTTTTTCTGATAAGTTCTCCCGACGGCTACAGAAGGCTTTTGTCCAGGGGAAAATCGCTTCTTGTACTGGTGCGGGATGTTGTTCCCAAATTGTCGCAGCTTGTTCAAAGATACTGGCATCTAAATTCAATTCTAAGAGTTTTTGCCATTGATAAAAAACATCAAACTTAGCCGTAGATTTTAGGACGTTACCGTTACCGTAGAGAACGCGCACTTGTACAGCATCTTTTTTGACTTTTTTGCCGTCAAAGCCTTTATAGGCGTGTTCCTTGGCTTTTTTCTCGGCTTCCCAGAGATTTTCTAGGGCGATAGCAAGGGGTACGGAATGATGAGCGATGACAATACCGAAACTGATAGTCGCCCGCTTTCCCATGGTAAATAGGGGACGTTTGGAGAGATTTTCGGGAGGTTTTTCGCCTTCCCATTGCCAATAGTCACCGGCGTTCTTAAATTCCCCATGGGGGTCTTTTTCTCCCTTAAAACATTGCTGGATATCCCATAACCATTTATCCCATTCCCAGAGATTAGTATAGGCGAGAACATCATCACCGCCACCATAGATTAAGCGTCCTGCATAGCGTTGTTCGGTGAGGTAGGGAACGAGTTGATTAGAGAAGTCTAAAAGGGCGCGACTGAGGGCGCTATGGGTAGATGGTCCCATGCGTTTTTTGAGGGTGACAAAATCGCCAAAAGCTTTTTGTACTTCTTTTTCTAGGGTATCGGTTTCGGTCGGGGGATGATCGGCGTATTGATGAAGTGACTTAGGGATATATTCTCGATAGGGTTTCATTTCTTGGCCTTTTAACCATTCCCCCATTCCGTCACCGTCTCCTGCGGCGATAACATACCAATCAGCCGGGTTATTGTGGGGATAGTTTTGGTCAATTAATTGGCTTAATTGATGGCGATAATTAGCCATTTCTTCATCGGTAATCTCTAGTTCTTCTACTAACCATCCCGCATTGAGAAATCGAGGGTGATAACGTTTATATTCTGGTTCGATGTGATCGTCAATGTAGGGGATTCCCCAGGGTTGGGTAAGTGCCGGGGGAATCTTTTTCCCGTCTTCTCTTAACCTACGCGAGATGGTGCGACAAACTCGATGAAAATAGTCGAGATCACCGCCTGTTTTGAGATAACCGGCGACTCCCACGGTTAAATCGGGATAAGCGGCATCTAGACGCTCTTGGTCGCTATTTTTTAAGAGTTTTGGCAGGATTAGGTGTAATCCGCGTTTAACGGTTTCCGTGGCGTTGAGTTGTTCGATCCCATCGAATAATCCGGCATTTCGTTGCCAATATTCTTTGCTTGCTTTTTCGCTAATCCAATCGTTGTTACTATCGGGATGGACGACGGGGCCAAGTCCAGAAATGGTGGAACGGGGGCCGAAAGCGGTGGGAATCTGCCAATCGCGGGCGTTTTTGACGGCAGCAAGGGCGGAACGGTTTTGATCGAAAGCACTACTCCACCAAGAACCAACATTAGAACTAAAGGGATGTTTTTTCCATTTCTCAAGGCGTAGTTTTCCAGCTTTTTGCAGAAATTCCTGCTCCTTTTCTAAGAATAGAGCTTTTTTATCGTAGAGATTATAAAGTTCGTTTTGTTTATCTCGCCAGCTTTGCGCTTTTTCTGGGTCTTCGGCTTGATTTTCGTCGATATTTTCGTTTTCTTGGTAAATTTCGCTACTGGTGAGGAGTTGGTCTTCTCTACCGATGGGGATCCCCACATAATAGGTTTGCCATTGGGCATTTAACCAACTGTCCCAGGTATGACTATTTTCTTTTAATTTGGGCATCCAGTGACGTTCTCCCAATTCCTCGAAAACTTGCCGACTAATTTCTTTCCATTCTTTTAATAAACTAGATTTAGCGGTTTGCATGGCCGCTGCCACCTTATCTTTGGGCAAGACGAGGATAATAATGTTGGGAAATCCGGCGGTTAGTAATTGTCGATCGCTCGGTGGGTCGATCCAGGGTTTAAAATCGGGATATTTCTCTAGTAACCATCGATCGATTAAGGGTTGTGCGTAGAGAGAGGGATAGATCAAACTATCGGGGCCGTATTGTTGGGCCAGTTGCCAGCAGACTTGAGCAGATAGATAGTGCAGAATCCAAGAACCTGCCCAAAAATCGCGCATTTTGCGGCTGGCTTTGATTAGTTCTTGCACAGGGGAAAAGGTAAAACTAACGAGATAAGCGTGGGATAATTGTTTTCCTGTCGGCCATTTATTGACCACATCCTCGGAGGTGAGATCATATCCCGCTAGGGCCCCGGCGATGGCTGCCGTTAAACTGGCATGACTCCAGATCGATCCGTCCGGTATTCTGGTTTCGGCGGGCATTAAAAGCAGATTTTCGTCATCGAGTAATTTCGTCGCCGCTTGGGGAAGACAGCGCCATAACCACCAAAATAGTTCTTTAGCTTCGTTTTCTGAGATTCCTGTGCGTAATCTGGCGGGAATTTGGTTAAATAGTTGGTTTTCCTGTTCTTTTAAGTAATCTGTGCGGTTAGAAGCGATTTTCTTATGGGTTGTGTCGGCTAATTTGAGATCTAAGGGTTCTCCGGAGAGGAGGTGACGCAATTCTAGACCTGTTTCTCGATCGTAGTTAACGAATTGGGTTAAACTACCGATCGCCGATCGATCGCTGGCTGAGGTGATATAGTCAGCTAGTTTGATTTGTTTGAGAATTTTTTTAGTCGATTCTTCGGGGTTATGTTTTCCCCACAACTTCATTACTTCTAAATCTCTCCAGAAACTGTTATCACCGCGTCCTGAGTTGCTATGTAGGGCCTTGAAGACGGGATCGTGTAGTAGTCCCCAGATTTTCGCTTGCCAGTATCCTAGGGCCATAAACGCCTCAACTCCTTGCTGACTGATGTTCTCAGTATATCAATATGCCTTAGGAACCTCTAGAGATAACACGATATTTTGAAGATTTTTCTAAAAAGCTTCAAAAGCTTATCCTGTCTAAGTTTCTGGTGGTATGAATTTTTTACTATGATTATCGTCTGTTGGGGGAGAATATCGATCGACCAACATTTGCGCCGATCGCCGGTGTTTTTCCGCCATTTCTGGGGGAGAGAGAATCTGGGCCTGTTCGAGATAGCGCTGTACCCACCAGAGAAATTCTTCCAGGGAACGGGACGGGAGAGCGATGTGGTAATCGATCGAGTTAAGGATTTTCGTCTGCGGGTCGATCTGGGGATTTGTCAACTGCTGCCGGGGGTGACGTGCTTCTCCCTCCCGGATAAAGTAACTCACAGGATGAAAAAAGCGAACTTTAACGGTAATTAGGGTTAATTGTGCCGCTAATTCCAATTTTTGCGCTGCTAAATCCCCCAAATTCAAGCCCCAGCCATTTTTAATCAGTTTGTGGGCATTATTGAGGCTGTGGCGCTGTTCTTCGAGGGAGCGAGAGGGTTCTGGGAGGATTCGACAATGACCGGCGAAACGATTGAGGCGGCCGATCGCCAGACAGCCATCGGGATAGGTTTCATAGAGGAGATACCAGCCAATGTCACGGTAAATTAGCTGGAGGGGATAGATCGGGAAAAGCCCGGTAAATTTCTTTTGATAGGGATCGATCGGTCGGGCGATCTCGATTACCTCTCCCCGGACAATGGCCTGTTCTAGGGTGTCGATTTTCTCGTATAAAGTTTGGCGATATTTTCCCCGTTCCATCATCTCTTCCGGATCGGTATAGTTGATCGGTCGATCGAGTTGTTCCCAGACGGGATAGAGAAAGTCAGCTCGGGAGCCGAGTGTAAACCCTTGAAGACGGCGATCGAGTTGGTGATAGACCTGACGGATTCTCGGATCACCCTGATAGAGGGCCCGGGAGCGGAGTGCATCAAAGGCGATTTTAAGTTCGTCGGGACTCATAACGCCGGTGCCGAGATAATACCCCCAGCGATAGATGTGGCGATCGAGAATTTTGTAATCCCGTAGGGTCGTTATGTCTTTTCTCAGGGTGGCAATGGAGGGATATTCCGCGGGCCAACCGAGGGCGAGGGTGGCGGCGAGTTCTCTCACCCGTTCCTGTACTTCCGTTAATGCGTTGTGATCTTTCCCCGAATGGTAATTTTCCGAGGGATCGAGGGTTTGATAACCGACTCCGGGGTGTCGGACGAGGGTGGCGATCAGGAGCATAAGTCGCTGGAACTCGCGACTATCTCGTTCACGCAGTGTTCTTTCCCTAGGGGATTTGGGGTGCTGAGTCATACAGATGCAATCGGTTCAGTCAAGGGGAAAGCCGATATAAATTTACCTCACTCCGAGGGCTAGAAAATCCGATCAGGACTGGAAAAATCAGCCGATCGATCGAGGGGTTAAATTATTGGCTTTTTAGGGTATCATCGACTAGCGACGGATAGGGGTGGGAGCAGATAACCTCGGTTTCCGGTAAAATCCCTCGATCTACCACAGGATAAGGGTTTTGTGGTTTATGGGGTTGACTGTGCGACCGTATCTAGCTATAATTAACTTATCCGTCGCAACTGGCTTCTGAACCTCAATCCTGTTCGGACGTTTGCCTACCGGCTCTCTCTACTCGCTAGAGAAATTAATTGAATGGAAACAGCATTAACATTATTATTTATCAAATTAAGTGTATTTGAACTCTCTACTCGCTAGAGAAATTAATTGAATGGAAACTTGTCATATAGTGCGTCGCCACCTCCTTGCTGTACTACTCTCTACTCGCTAGAGAAATTAATTGAATGGAAACTTAAAAGGATAGAACTGACGTACTCGCATACAGAATGCTCTCTACTCGCTAGAGAAATTAATTGAATGGAAACCAGTAAAGCACCGTCTTCAATGTCAAAAGGGATGTATCTCTCTACTCGCTAGAGAAATTAATTGAATGGAAACTCTTGGTATTCAGGTAATCCCTCAATTTCCCCATAAACGACCTCTCTACTCGCTAGAGAAATTAATTGAATGGAAACCCGGGGGCAAGGCAGTCCACGCGACCCATCTTAGCCTCTCTACTCGCTAGAGAAATTAATTGAATGGAAACTCAGCCACTTCTTTGTCGAGGCTTCCAAACAGATAGCGACTCTCTACTCGCTAGAGAAATTAATTGAATGGAAACTAAATTTTTATCACTCCACTGCTCCATCCAACAAGCTCTCTACTCGCTAGAGAAATTAATTGAATGGAAACTCGATAGATTGATTTTCAGGCGCTTGGGTGTGGCGTTCTCTACTCGCTAGAGAAATTAATTGAATGGAAACTCATTATCACCTCCCCAACTGGTAAAAAAGCTTAATTCTCTCTACTCGCTAGAGAAATTAATTGAATGGAAACACCCTTGATAAATATTCGGCAATTGTCCGACCAATTTGTCGTCTCTCTACTCGCTAGAGAAATTAATTGAATGGAAACTTAATTAAAGCCGCCATTAGATTAGCACTTAAAGCAGGCTTTCTCTCTACTCGCTAGAGAAATTAATTGAATGGAAACGAGCCATGGTTAAGTCGGTTGCTGTTGATGCTCTATTTGTCTCTCTACTCGCTAGAGAAATTAATTGAATGGAAACCTCTAATTTTTTGGTTTCCCCACTGGGAAGTCGGTAACTCTCTACTCGCTAGAGAAATTAATTGAATGGAAACAAAAGAGAATTTCAGCGTTATCAAAAGCCTTATCCTCTCTACTCGCTAGAGAAATTAATTGAATGGAAACTTGGATTGTCCATAGTTGGATCATTTCCTCTAATAGGCTCTCTACTCGCTAGAGAAATTAATTGAATGGAAACTAATCAGCTGCGTCCGATGCCGGCACTCGCTCCTCTCTCTACTCGCGCTTAGAAATTAATTGAATGGAAACGAATATTCGCACCGGATAGCTATCCGATCAAATTCTATTTGCTCTCTACTCGCGCTTAGAAATTAATTGAATGGAAACAATAACTTTTGTTTAGATTCCTGCGTCAATTTGTTCTCTCTACTCGCTAGAGAAATTAATTGAATGGAAACTTCCTAGTTTGGTAGGGTTGATTCATGAATCAACCCTACTTTCTCTCTACTCGCACTTAGAAATTAATTGAATCTCCCCCAATCCCTTTCCTGTTGACCCTTGCAAAAGTGCCTCATTTCAATAGGCAATTTAAATGCGCGGGCAGCTTATTCTATATGGTAATGTTTAATTTTATTCGCGTAAAAGTTGCTTATGTCCTTACCTGAACTCCCTCTTCATCTTCAATTAACCCAAATGGTTTCGGGTTACTGGCTATCTCAGGCCATCTATGCTGCGGCTAAATTAAGTCTAGCCGAGCATTTAAGCAAAGGAACGAAATCTTGTCAAGAATTGGCCTCCCTAACTGAGACTAATCCTGCTGCTTTATACCGACTGATGAGAGCATTAGCTAGTGTGGGAATTTTTCAAGAAACTGAATCTCAACAGTTTATACTAACTCCCTTAGCCGAACATTTATCTAGTGACCATCCCCGGTCAGTAAAAGCGACAGCGATTATGTTAGGAGAAGCCCCCCATTATCAAGCCTGGGGAAATGTGTTACATAGTATTAAAACGGGACAACCATCCTTTGATGATGTCTTTGGGATGGGAGTCTTTGAATATTTTCAAACTCATCCGCTAGATGCAGAGATTTTTGAACAGTCGATGAATAGTTTTTCTTTTTCGGAGGAGAAGGCTATTTTAGCTGTGTATGATTTCTCGGAATTTCAAACCCTAGTAGATGTAGGTGGGGGATACGGTGAGATGTTGGGGACAATCCTAGAGCAATATCCCCACCTCAAAGGAATTCTTTTTGATGAAGAATATGTAATTTCCCATTGTCAACCGACTTTAGAAAAACACGGGATTCTCCATCGTTGTCAAACCGTTGGGGGTAGTTTTTTTGAATCCGTACCATCGGGAGGAGATGGCTATTTATTAAAACATATTATTCATGATTGGGATGATCGACGAGCGATTGCTATTTTGAAAAACTGTTGTCAAGCTTTAGATAGCGATGGGAAAGTTTTAGTCTTGGAAATGGTTGTTCCTTCGGGTAATAATCCTTCGGCCGCTAAAATGTTAGACCTAAATATGTTAGTTATGTGTCCGGGAGGTAAGGAAAGAACCGCAGAGGAATTTGAGGAATTGTTGAGTCAAGCGGGATTAAAATTAAATCGAATTATTCCAACTCAAGAGGATATTTGCATTATTGAATGCGTTAAAAAATAATAGAATAGAAAAAGGGTTTCTTGAAGAAACCCTTTTTCTATTGTTTAGATATAAGTAGCCCAAGATTTTGCCCAGGCAAGAATTTCATGAACTCGATCGATGGTTGAAGATTCACAGTAGAGACGCAAAACCGGTTCTGTACCACTAAAGCGAATTAACAACCAACTGCCATCTTCTAAACGGAATTTATAACCGTCCATAGGATTACAATCAGTCACTTGTTTACCGGCAATTTCCCTTAAGGGTTCCTGATCCAAAGCAGTAATTAACTGATCGCGAGCTTCCATATTAGCTAGGGGTAAATCAATGCGATCATACTGAGAATGAAAGCCAGTTTTATCCTGTAATTGCGCGTAAAGATCGCTTAAATCTTGGCCCGATTCTACCACTGCTTCCAAAACGTATAAAGCTGATAATAAAGCATCCCGTTCGGGAATGTGAGTACCATAACCGACACCTCCCGACTCTTCCCCACCAATTAACACAGGAGTGGTCAACATTCGATCGGCGATATACTTATAACCGATCGGGGTTTCAAAGACCGATAAACCGTATAAACTGGCTAATTTGGGGATTAAATCGGAACCGCTCACCGTTTTGACAATTTCCCCTCTCATTCCCTTTTTGCCGGCTAAATGCTCGATTAAAATCGGGATGAGATTTTGGGTGCTTAAAAAATTCCCCTGACCATCGATCGCCGCCACTCGATCGCTATCCCCATCGAAGACCAAACCTACTCGCAAAGGGGCTAAATTTGCGCTGTGAGACAGCTTATCGATGATTTCCGTCAAATTTCTCGGTAAAGGTTCCGGAGAGCCGCCACCGAACAAAGGATCGCGATTGCCGCGTAATTCCGTGATCCCCACCCCCAAAAGACGCTCTAAACCGGTAGCCGCCGCACCGTGCATGACATCGGAATAAACTTTTAGTTGTCCCGATTCGATCGCGTTGGCAATAGCGGCAATATTAACTTTTTGGCGTAAACCCTGACAATAACCTGACCAGGGTTCAAAAGTGCTTAATTTACCGGCAGCTGCCTTAAATTGTGGCGGATTAGACAATAAAGCTTCAATTTGTTGGGTAATTTCCGGCGAGACAGAACCACCAAAATAACCTTTAACCTTCAAACCGAGATATTTAGCCGGGTTATGACTGGCGGTTAACACGATCGCACCGAGAGCATTTTCTGATCGAGCTGCCCAACTAAAAGCGGGAGTGGGAGCATAGGATTGGGAGAGAAGCACATCAAAACCGGCTTTTTGCAGCGATTCCGCCGCAGTTTGAGCAAAATCCTCCGCCATAAACCGCCGATCATAGCCGACGATTATCGTCCGCGAACCCGTGATCTGACCATAATTATCGGCTAAAACCTGAGCCGCCAAGGGAGCGAGCAGAGCAACTCGATCGAAAGTAAAATCGGCGGCGATAATCCCGCGCCAGCCATCGGTTCCAAATTTAATCGGGTTCACGGTGGTCATGATTTACCCCTAAATATCCATTTTTTCAATACTGTAACCCGCTCCGTACTCTCTGGACACTCATTTTTCTCGATCATCGGTTTTTGCCGCCGGATCGAGCGCACCGGCTTCACTGATTAATAATTTTTCCATTAACATTTGTAACTTCATCCGTTCTATATAGGGCCATCCCCCGGTTTCCTCGATATCCCGGAGTAATCCGTATAAATCCTTACGCGTATTGGGTAAAGATGGCTCGAACATCTGCTCGCGAATTTGCCGATGTAAATTTTCTAAAGTTCGCAGCAACCTTAACAAACCGTTACAATCTCCCTGCTGTTCTTCGGCGATCGCTGTCACTGTCGTTACAAGGGAATGTAGTTGGCTATCTAATTGGCTATTATCTCCAGGTAATCGGCTATTCATCGGAATTTCTGCATCTGAAAACAGTCACACCAATCATATCAGTCATCAGCTATCAGTTACTTAGAGCCTCCTGACTTGAAAGAGGGTGTGGGGAAGTGGGGTGTGGGGTGTGGGGTGTGGGGTGTAGGGTGTGGGGTGTAGGGTGTGGGGTGTGGGGTGTGGGGTGTAGGGTGTGGGGAAGTGGGGAGAACAAAGCTGCCTATTGCCTATTGCCTATTGCCTATTGCCTATTGCCTATTGCCTATTGCCTATTGCCTATTGCCTATTGCCTATTGCCTATTGCCTATTGCCTATTGCCTTCTGTCTCTCCTCTCCCTGTCTCCCATCTTCTCAATGGTCACTGATCTTTGATAAACTGAGTTTCGGTGAATTGGCGCAACCGATTCGATAATTCATCAGGCTATGGATCAAGGGTAGTAATTGTAAAGATTGACAAAGAGAGGTTGACATAGATGAGATTTCGTGCCTTGTTAGTTGCCTTTTTAGCCTTGTGCTTAGGGGTGTTGACAGCTTGTAGCGACGCGCCTAGTGCCGTCCTGAATAGAAACGAGCTAACCTATGATGAAATTTTAAACACTGGATTAGCTAACAAATGTCCGCAGATTTCCGAGTTTACCCGGGGGACTCTCCCCTTAGAAAGCGGCGAAAGTTATGTAGTGACAGATTTGTGCTTGGAACCCCAAGAATATTTTGTCAAGGGTGAACCCATTAATAAGCGGGAAGCGGCCACTTTTATCCAGGGTAAACTCTTAACCAGAGATACCACCAGTTTAGAACAGATGACAGCGACCTTAACCGTAGGCGAAGACGGTGTTTTAACCCTCAAGGAAGAAGACGGTATCGATTTCCAACCCATTACCGTACAATTACCCGGAGGTGAAAGAGTTCCCCTCTTCTTTACCATTAAAGGTTTCACTGGCAAAACCGAAGCTGGATTTAGCTCTATCAACAGTTCCACGGATTTTGAAGGCGACTTTAAAGTTCCCTCCTATCGTGGCGCTGGTTTCTTAGATCCCAAAGGTCGGGGTGTGGTGACGGGTTATGATAATGCTGTCGCTTTACCCGCTAGTGCTGATAGTCAAGATTTCCAGCGTGCTAACGTCAAAGCGACGGAACTGGGTAAAGGTACTATGTCTTTACAGGTGACTAAAGTTGACGCTTCTACTGGCGAGTTTGCTGGTGTTTTTGAAAGTGAACAGCCTTCCGACACCGATTTAGGCGCAAAAGATGCTGAAGAAGTGAAAATTCGCGGCATTTTCTACGGTCGTCTCGAAGCTCGTGCCTAATTAATTTTTGGCTAAGTTCAGAATTTCTGGAAATTAAGGCGAATTTCTCCCTGGAGAAGTTCGCTTTTTTCTAAGCTTTGACACAATTAATACTAAATCCGTTGAGTATAGGCTACTTATAGAGGAGAGGCACTTATGCAACAGGTAAAAGTTATATTGAGAGAATTAAGCATTAGTTGGTAACTCCCCAGGTTTGCCATGACATAGACATCATTAAGGTTAGTTCTGGTTAATTGCTCGTACAAACTATTTGGCAACACCTCTAATTTTCGCTTTTACTTTTTCAATATGTCAGAGGAACCTTGACAAATCAGAAATTTTCTAGAGCTATTCATATTTTTTATTGAGTATCTACTAAACTATAAACCCAGGCGACGGCGAGTTTTTTTGAAACTAAAGGGGGAGTGAGCCATAAATAGCTTCACAAATTCTAGGCGACTTTGAAGATCACGATATTTTTTTAGGTAGTAAAATAGTGCTTCTAAATCAATATAAACACCCTTGCGATACAGGTAATGCGCCAATTCTATGCCACTAATCTCATTTTTTAAAAGGTCAATTAACTCAAGGGTGCTAGGTAAGCTATTGGGGCAGAATGAGGAACTATAGGCAGAGTTTACCCATGATGCTTCTTTCCCTTTATAGGTTTTAGATTCTGGGTGTCCGAAACCAATATTATAGATCAAAGAAGTTTTAGGAATAAGATGAACCCGATCTTGATACAAAGATGCAAGAGTAAGAGTAATAACCCAGTCAGTTTGACCATTTCTCTCTAGCCAGAACTGGTTTATTATAGTCATTTTTGTTTGCACGGTGGCGGGTATATTATAGAATTTTCCAAAAGGATTATATTGTTTAGGCTGATTGATGAGAGCGATATCATTCCAGCGATCGGCCCAGATACCGAATCCCCAAGAAAAAACTCTACGAGAGAGAGCAAAATCCTCTTCGAGCAGAGGATATGCTTGCTCTGGAAAGGTTGCATATCCGCTAATCGAAAAGATTTTTTTATGTTCACGGTATGCCTCTAGCAGACGGCACATACTATCATAAAAATATGGATTGGGAAAGTCATCATCTTCCAAGTAAACAATAGATTCATAAGTGGACAGTATTTCTGTAAAGGCCAAAATGACATTTTGATCACAGCCCAAATTTTGTGATCTTAACCTTATATCTACTGGAATTTTACTAGAGAACTCTTGCAGTAAAGCAATTGTTTGATCGATCAGGGGTAGATCAAGTTCACTTCTTGCTCCATCCACATAGGCAATGATCTGAGGAGGAGATAGAGTCTGTTGGGTTAAACCCTTTAAAACTTCCTTGAGTAGATCGGGACGAGTAAAAACTGTTAAAATAACTGGCGGCAAAGAACTAGGTAAAGGCACCTCATCAAGAGACATTGGTAAATTTGTTAAATTCATAGACTACCGCAAAACAAAAATTTTAACATCTGCATAAATCATGCCCAATATGGTAACACCTTAATTTGACTGTGTCAAGCTTAATCACACTTCGATAACTCCCAGCTAGAATTTTTTGACCTTAACTTGAGAGAAAACTTTTATTATAATGCTCGGATATCCTGTCTCCTTTTCATGACCACTTGTTAACCGTAACTTCCTATACCTAGATAAAATTTTACAACCATAATCAGCGATTACTAAAAATCATATCCTTAAAAACCCCTATCGGTCATTAAAGAGATAGGGGCTAATTATTTTAGATACTTTCCGTTTTTTCTGACTTGCTTTTATAAATATCTTGAGTCAGATAGCGGATACGAGATTTCAGAAATTCAGCGACTCCATAAATTTCATCAAGACTGTCTATATTGGTGGCTGCTTCTTTACCAGTTTCGACGTTATCGGGAATACTGATTGATTTCTTGCCAGTTTTTTCATTGAAGCGCAGACGACAGACTGTTTTGGTTACTTTTCCATCTAAGTTGATACCAAAATAACTTCTAGTGTCTTTGTATTGAATGCGTGCGGTATTGATTTCTTCCCGTAGAATTGATTTAATAATGTAAAATCCTTCCAATTCTTCGGGGGTCGTATTAATTTTATCTTCCCCTGTTTCTTCTGGTGGAGTATCTTCTGCTGCTGGTGTATCAGGAGGATTTGGTTCAGGTTCTTTTCCTAAAACTTCCTCAAATTTTTCTTTGATGATATCATTGATATACTCTTTGAGAGAACGCTTAATAATTTCTTTGAATTTTTCGACAACCGATGCAGTTCTCACCCCAGAATACACATGACTAACAAAAAACTTAACAAATTCGGGGGAAGGATCATTTAATTGCTGGGCAATCACTTTTTTAACTTCTTTTGTGTGCAATAAATTGCGAGCAACCTCTTCTAGTTCGTCAGAATTAAAGCTAGATTTAGAAAATCGTTTTAATTCGTTAACAGAAGAGTCGTCAAAGTCGAGAATGTTAAACTCAAAAAATGGCTTATCGTCCATGATATTATCCTTGACGATATCCGTATAAAACCGATAGATAATCCCATTAGTTAAAACTCCAAAGTTAGCTCCAGTTGCGTTAAAATATCGATGCAGTTGGGAACTATGTTTAGGATGCTCAAGATTTTGATGACAGCTTTTACATTCCATCAAAATAATCGGTTGATTGTCCAAACAAATAGCATAATCTACTTTTTCCCCTTTTAATCCAGTTAAATCGGCACTATATTCGGGGTGAACTTCCATGGGATTGAATACATCGTAACCCCATGCTTGCAAAAAAGGCATAATAAAAGCTGTTTTGGTTGCCTGTTCGTTTTGGATTTGAGAACGAGAGATTTCAACTTTTTGAGCAATTTCTTTGAGTTTATCGATTTCCATGATAGCCTCATTATCTAGGATGTGTGAGTTATCTTCTCAGCCTAACCATAATTTAACCTTTTTTTTACCTCATGGTCAAGCATTTTTGACGGTCATCATCATTAATTCAAGAATATTTACACTAATCCCGTGCCATCCGGATATTTTGTGCTATCATTTCTAGGAATGGGTTATTTTTAATAATGTCCCCATTTGATCAAAGACAATGCTTGCTTTAGAACAGCTTTATGAACGGGAGTATGATCGCTGGTTAAGCGAGACGATCGAGTTATTAAAAAATCGTCAGTTAGATCAGTTAGATTACGAACATTTAATCGAGGAGTTGGCAGCTTTGGGACGAAGCGAAAAAACTGCTGTTAAAAGTTTAAGTTTACAAATAATAATCCATCTGTTACTCTATCAATTTTGGACAACAGAAAGAGAAAAAAATAGTAATCATTGGGCGGCAGAGATTATCACTTTTCGAGTACAATTAGAATATAAGCTCACCACCAATTTAAGTAAATTTCTAGAACTAGAACTAGAGTTAGAAAATATCTATGAAAACGCTCGCTTAATTGCAGAAAAAAAGACAGGATTAAAAAATTTACCGATAATTTGTCCCTACTCTCTGAGACAAATTCTTGAGAAACAGTGGTTTCCCGATACAGATAATCAATAAACTCTCAAAAATATGGAATCTCACAACAGTGAACCGATTATAATTGCCGAAGCGGTGGAAAAATGGTATGATAACCGCTTTCATGCTTTACGGGGAGTGAATCTCACCGTTAATAAACAGGAAGTTGTCGTGATTATGGGGCCGTCCGGTTCAGGAAAATCCACCTTTATTCGCACTTTTAACGGTTTGGAATCCTATCAAAAAGGTCGCATTATTATTGACGGAATAACTGTGTCCCACAACCTGAAAAATATCGAGGTAATCCGTCAGGAAGTTGGCATGGTTTTTCAACAATTTAACCTCTTTCCCCATCTGACGGTATTAGATAATGTCACCCTCGGACCCATGTGGGTGCGCGGTTGGAAAAAAGCGCAAGCGGAGGAAATAGCGAGAAAACTCCTCGAAAAAGTCGGTATTCTCGAACAAGCACTTAAATATCCCCCTCAGTTATCGGGAGGACAACAGCAGCGGGTGGCAATCGTTCGCGCTTTAGCTATGCAGCCGAAGGTGATGTTATTCGATGAACCCACCTCAGCTTTAGATCCGGAAATGGTGCGAGAAGTCTTGGAAACGATGCAAAGTTTAGCCAAATCCGGGATGACCATGGTTTGTGTCACCCACGAGGTAGGATTCGCGCGAGAAGTGGCCGATCGAGTGGTATTTATGGATCAGGGTTTAATTTTGGAAATTGCCCCCCCAGCAGAATTTTTTAATCATCCCCAATCCGATCGAACTCAGCAATTTTTAGCAAAAATTCTTTGATTTTCCATGACTTGATCATTAAACCATCTCTTTTTCTTCTTCTACCTCCACTAAAAGGGGAACGAGATTTTCATTTAAACGACCGGCTCGAATTAATTCTGCGTAGGTATTAGCTTCTATATCGAGTAAAGTATCTTGAAATTGTTCGGCCACCACATCTTTTAATTGTGGATGTTCCTGTAGTAATTTTTGCAACTGATCCCGCAAGGACTTTAATTGTCCTTCCACCAGAGTTTTTTTATAGCGATAAAATTCGGGATCGATATCGGGAAAACGTTCTGGTTGTTGTAGATAATTAGACACCCTAGTTAAAGCAATTTGACGAGCAATTAAGGCCGAATATTCGGTGCGAATTGGTTGATCACCGATAAGATTGAGGGCATTTAACAGCCATTGTATAGATAATCCTTGCACCAATAAAGTAAATAAAACCACCCCAAAAACCACGTCAATAATTTCTTGACGGTAGGGGATAGACGTGGGAACACTTAACGCTAGGGCGATCGAAACCGATCCGCGTAATCCTCCCCACCATAACACCGTTCTTTCCTTAAAATTGATGCTATTGCCCGTAATTAGATTACTAATTGCCCCTAGTCCAAAAATGGATAGCAAACGGGAAACCACCATAGCGGCGATCGCTATTAAAATCCCGGTTAAGTGACTACCAAGACTCTCAAAACGGGTTTGATCGCCGATCAGTAAAAAGATGATAGAATTGACAAAAAAGGCGATAAATTCCCAAAATTCGCTAACTACCAGGCGCGTGCGGGGACTCATACCAATGCGCGAACCGAGATTACCGAGAATAATCCCGACAATTACCACCCCAATCACACCGGATCCGCCTAATTTTTCCGTGACGAGATAGGTTCCGTATGCAGAAACTAGAGTCAGAGACTGTTCCACAAAAGGCAGATCAAAGCGTTGGGTAAGGTAGGAAATGCCGAAACCGATCACGCAACCCACACCGATGCCAATCCCCACAAAGGTGCAGAAACGAGCGATCGTCACGGGGACGGAAAAGGTATCGACTCCCAAGGGAATCCCCACCAAGAGGACGAAAGCGACCACAGCGACCCCATCATTAAAGAGACTTTCCCCTTCCATCAGGATCGTCAGTTTTTTACTGGCCCCCAATTCTTTAAATAGGGCAATTACAGAGACGGGATCGGTGGCAGCTAGGGCAGCACCCAAGAGAAAAGCGATCGATAGGGGTAAATTAGCAAAGATATGTAGGGGATAGGCGACTCCCAAAACGGAGATAATCACCCCGATAACGGCAAAAAGGACGATAGTAACCCAATATTCCTTTAATTTAGCCCAGGGAATATTCCAAGCGGCTTCAAAAAGGAGGGGAGGCAGAAAAATTTCCAGAATTAATTCCGGGGAAAGATTAACCAAACGCAAATCTAAAAAAGCTAAACCCATACCGACAATAACTAACAGCAGGGTGTAGGGAATTTTGCGGAGGAAAGCAACGGTTCTCGATAAAGTGGCGACACTCAAGGAAATGGTCAAAACTAGCAGGAATTGCTCTAAATTATGAGCGATCGCTTCGTTAGCAGTAGATTCTAGGGTCATTAGTTATCAGAGATGGGTGTGGGGTGTGGGGTGTGGGGTGTGGGGTGTGGGGTGTGGGGAGGTGGGGTGATGGGGAAGTGGGGTGATGGGGAAAGTGGGGAGACCACTTCGTGCGCGTTGCGGGGGGAAAGTGGGGAGGTGGGGGAATTTCAACTAAAACCCTAAAACCCTAAAACCCTAATACCCCAAAACCCCAAAACCCTAAAACCCTAATACCCCAAAACCCCAAAACCCCAAAATCTAACACCCTAGTCATTCCCAGACTGAGGAGAGATTTTCAAAGAGGAAATGGCCCCTTCTTCTATCGGGGTTTCTGATGTATTTCTTTCCCCATCGAGAGAAGGGGTTTTTTTGCCGCCAGAACCGCCACTTTTCGGGGGTTTCGAGGAGAGGAATCGGGCCTCGAACTGTTTGATCAGCACATACAACACCGGGACGAGAAATAAACTCAACACCGTGGAAATCAGATAACCGCCTAGGATTGCAGTTCCTAGGGACCAACGACTCATCGCTCCGGCGCCGGAAGCGATAACCAAGGGCAAGAAACCGACTAAACCGGAAATAGCCGTCATCAGAATTGGTCTTAAGCGTTCCGTCGAGGCCCGGGCTGCCGCATCGGGAATACTTAAACCCAAAGTACGGGACTGGTTAGCGAATTCCACGATCAAGATGGCATTTTTAGCCGCTAAACCGATCAACATGACCAAAGCCACCTGAGCATAGATATTATTATTCACCGCCGGGAACAGACTACCCACTTGTAGGAAATTCGCCCGCAACAGTAAGGCCCCCATGGCACCTAGGATCGCTAGGGGAACGGTAATCATGATGATAATCGGGTCGATATAGCTTTCGTACTGGGCTGCAAGGACGAGGAAAACCACGATAAAGGCTAATCCGAAGATAACTGGGGCAGCCCCGGCGGAAGTTTTTTCTTGGAAAGCCGTACCCGTCCAAGCGTAACCGAAACCGGGCTGCAGGACTTTCCGACAAACATCTTCCATCACTGCGATCGCCTGTCCCGTACTAAAACCGGGAGCGGGACTACCCTGAACGTTAATCGAGGGATAGAGGTTAAAGTTAGTGATAATCGGTGGATAGGTGAAGCGTTTGACGCTAACCAAACCCGATAGGGGAATATTGGCCCCAGTACGGGAACGGACGTAAAGACGGTTAATATCTTCGGGATTAGAACGATAATCCGCTTCTGCTTGGGCAAAGACTCGATACAAGCGATCGCCTAAGACGAATTGGTTAACGAAGTTGGAACCGAGATAGGTTTGCAGGGTTCCGAAAACGGCCTGCATATCGACGTTTTGCGCCTGTAGCTGGTTGCGATTGATGGAAAGTTCCAGCATCGGCGTGTCGGTGGTAAATTGGGTGAAAATTCCCGATAATTCCGGTCTTGTTCGGGCCTCGGCCATGACGTTATTAGCGTTGGCAATCAAAGCGTCCATGGGAAAAGAAGCGCGGTTTTGGATAAATAACTCGAAACCGCCGGTAGAACTTAATCCATCCACGGGGGGCGCATTAACGGCGAAAGCGCGAGCATCTCGGACTTTAGTGGCTAATTCTCGGTTAATTTTCCTAAGAATGCCGAAAACTGACTTATCTTCCCCAGTCCGTTCCGACCATTCTTTTAACTTGACAAAAAATAGCCCTTGGTTGCTGCCACTTCCGGCAAAACTAAAGCCCGCCATACCGACAAAGTGATCGATTTCTTCAATACCGTCGAGAATTTCTTCGTTAATCTGACGGATAACCTGGTCAGTGTAGCGCAGGGAAACCCCGGGGGGTGCTTGCACCAAAACGAAGGCATAACCTTGGTCTTCTTCGGGGATAAAACCCTGGGGAGTGGTGCTATAACTCCAAGCTGTGAGAAAGAGGGCGGCGATAAAGAAGGGTAAGACCAGAAACCTAACTCGGATCAGAAATTCGATCAAGCGTCGATAACCTTCTTTAACTGCGTTGAAACCCCGATTAAAGCCCTCGAAAAACAGTCCCAAGGGTCCGCGGGTGCCTTGGGGCGGTTTCATGATAATCGCCGACATGGTGGGGGAAAAACTGAGGGCGTTAAAGGTGGAGATCAGAATTGAAGCGGAGATGATGACGGCAAATTGTCGATAAACGATCCCCACCGTACCGGGGAAGAAGGTGACGGGAATAAAAACCGCAAATAGTACAAGAGAACTGGCAATTACCGCCGAGGTTAACTCACCCATGGCATCGAGGGCAGCTTGAAATGGCCGCATTCCCTGTCGTAATTTTTCCGATACCGCTTCTACGATCACGATGCCGTCGTCCACCACTAACCCGGTGGCCAGAATGACGGCAAACAAGGAGAGGTTATTGAGAGAATAGCCTAAAGCCAGGGCGACGGCCATGGTTCCGATCAAAGATACGGGAATAGCGATCGCTGGAATGATCGTGGTGCGCCAATCCTGAAGGAAGATAAAAATGACTAGAATAACCAGTAAAATCGCCTCCACCAGAGTGCCAACGGCTTCTTCCAGGGAAGCGGCGACAAAGGCGGTATTATCGAGGGTAATGGCGATATTTAACCCCGGGGGGAAACTTGGTTCTAGTTCCGCCATTTTCTCTTTTACCAGTTTGGCAGTATTCCAAGCGTTGGAACCGGGCAACTGATAGACGATATAGACGACGGCGGGGGATTTGTCGAAATAGGCGGCGGTACTGTAGTTTTCTGCTCCGATTTCTGCCCGTCCCACGTCTTTAATGCGGATTAAATCGCCATTTTCCCCGACTTTGACGACGATATTTTCTGCTTCCTCCCCGGTGGCAACCCTACCAACGGCGCGAATTGCGATCTGGAATTGCTGCTCTTCGGGACTGGGATCACCGCCAATTGTCCCCGCACCCACCTGAATATTCTGTTCTCGGATCGCCTGTACTACTTGTTCCGCCGATACGCCCCTAGCGGCTAAAGCATCGGGATTAAGCCAAAAACGCAGGGCGTATTCCCTTTCCCCGATGATGGTTGTACTACCAACCCCCTCGATCCGGCGAATCTCGGCATCGATGACTCGATCAACAAAGTTACTTAAAAAGACCGTATCGTAGGGATAATTGCCCTTTTCGTCCGGTTTGGCGGAAATCCCGTAGGCAAGGGTAACGCTGGGGGATTGGGTATTGGTTGTCACCCCCTGCCGGTTCACTTCTTCTGGTAAACTAGCGGCGGCGGTACTGACGCGGTTTTGTACCAAGACTTGGGCAATGTTCCGATCCATTTCCACCGGGAAAAAGACATTCACCGTACTTTGTCCAGTGTTGGTACTCTGGGACTGCATATAAACAATCTGTTCTGTCCCGTTAATCTGGCGATCAAGTACCGTGGTAACGTTATCCTGTACGGTTTTGGCATCGGTTCCCAAATAGTTGGCATTTACCGCTACCTGAATAAATGCCAACTGCGGCAGTTTTTCTAGGGGTAAAAAGGGAATAGCGATCGCCCCGATCAAAACGATTAAAATCGAGCAAACTGTGGTCAGAACGGGTCTTTTAATGAAAGTATCGGCAATACTGAGGATCATAGGGCGTTACTGGTTCATTTTTTCTAGGATAGTTGCGGCAGTGGGAGATTTACGAGTCAGATAATTAAATATTAATAGTTTAAAGATGGTATCTAGGATAACGGGAACAGTGGCCACAAACAAGCTGATAAATGTAATATTCTCGCGCCAACCAAAGTGCCGGAACAAAGTTTCTAAGATTACCGTCCAACCTTCCGCTGAGTGAAACCCGACAAATATATCGGTAAAGAGGATAAAGATAAAGGCTTTGGTGATATCATTTAAGCTGAGAAAATAACGACTAACATAAGCTCGCGTAATTGCCAATTGTTGACGACCAAAAATTAAGATGGCAATAAAGGCTATTACTCCAGTAATATCGGAGAGTAAGTTTTTCCAACCATCTTGACTTTCATAACCCGCTTCTCTGAATAATTCTTGCACCTGTTCCCGAAAGGTTTCTTCTGATTCTTGCCCTGCTTTTGCTACTCCTAAAACGTGCTTGATTTCTTGTATTTCTTGAAGTCTAGCAAATTCCCTGAGATATTTTTCACCAATTTCCTGAGAAATATAAACTTCTGATATTTTCGCTCTATCCACACCAAAATAGTTGAAGACAGGGCTAAAAATAAAGTTTCTACTAATAACCTGCACCGAGAGAGGAACTAAAATAATAATCAGGATAAAACGGATAGCGATGCGCTGCTGTTGTCGCAGGGTACGGAGTTGTTTGATGACAGTTTGTTCGTATTCGGGGGTTAATTCTTGCTGGAAGTTAAAAAATTTATTACTGGTTGCAGGAGAAATTATCTGGTTATCTTTATCCCTGGGTTTATCACTGGTGAGATTGGTATTGGGCAGATTTGGGGTTTGATTATTCGGTAATGGGGGCAGCAATTCCCCTAAATCTAGGCGATATTTACCGATAATATCCTCGATCACCTTTAAAGTCTCTAGGATGTTATTATTTTCTGGGTTAGTTTGCGGGTTAAGAAAATTACCCAGACGCACTTGAGTTAAATCGAGACGTATCTGGAACAATTCTCGCTCTAGGGTACTTTGAAAGTAATCATAAACACTTTTTCCTCCCACGGCAGCTGGGGAAATTTTTTGTCCCCCAAAATGTTGATCTTCGATCGCTTTAATTTTCAGCGCTCTCTGATAAGCTGATTCTAAGGCCACTAAAGAGCGTCTTTCTACCCATTGATTAACTCGATTCCAAGGCACGGCTATAATCCTCGCTTTTCTGTCATCACAAGCACCACGGTAAGCTATCAGCGTTGGCTAGATAGCTACTTTCGAGAAATATCCATAATATTACATTTTGGGCGCATTGACTGCATCCTCACCATTGGTGAAATACAACGTTTCTCATCAAAATAAAGTGTAACCTAATTTGTTATCGACTACCGATGACTGACTCCCTAAAACGAAAACCTCCTAGCTCACCATCAGGATAACTGCTCTAATTAAACTTAGCAATAATTTTTAGATATTGAATGTTCCTCTATAAACAAACTGTAAGCATTTCTAAAAACCTCTGGAGTGAATTTATTAGCCTGTTGCCGACAACTTTCTGGAGCAATTCTATCACCCTGATCCACAAAATATTTAACCGCTTCTACCAAAGATTGGGGATTTTGTTCCCCAAAAAGTAATCCTGTTCCCTGGGGAGGATTTTCCCGCAGATCCCGCACGGTTTCTAAAGCACCTCCAGCAGCAAATGCAATCACGGGAGTACCACAAGCTTGCGCTTCCACTAAAGCAATACCAAAATCTTCACAAGCAGCATAAATAAACGCTTTTGCTCTCGACATATATTCTGCTACCATTCGATCAGAAACCGCACCTAAAATCTGAATATTATCCCTGGCTAACTGTCGAATTAAAGCCATCTGGGGACCATCTCCAATAACCACTAGGGGTAATCCCAATTGATTAAACGCTTCCACAATTAAAGGGACTTTTTTATAACTAACCAAACGAGAGACTACTAAATAAAAATCTTCTTTTTTCTCTTGGTAGGGAAAACGCTCAATTTGTACGGGAGGATAAATAACTTTTGCCTCCCGTCGATAACAGCGCCAAATTCGTCTAGCGGTGTGGTGGGAATTAGCCAGAAAATAGTCCACACGATTAGCAGAAATCACATCCCACTGACGCAAACCATGCAAAAGATAACGGGTGAAAATACTGGGTAATCCCTGTCCTAACTTACTATTAGCCAGATAGTCAAAAGTTAAATCCCAAGCATAACGCATCGGAGTGTGACAATAACAAATGTGAACCTGATCCGGTCGTATTAAAACCCCTTTAGCCACACAATGGGAGGAGGATAAAATCACATCATAATCCTCTAAATTTAACTGCTCGATCGCCAAGGGAAGAAAAGGTAAGTATTTTTGTACGCCATTTCTCGCTTTCGGGAAATTTTGCAGAAAAGTTGTCCCGATCGAGCGACCATAGAGATAACTATCGGGATTAGTGGACTCAAAATCGATCAAAGCGTATAAATCCGCCTCTAGACATTGTAAAATCTCCCTAACCACTAATTCCGATCCCCCCGTCGCTTTTGGGGTTAACCACTCGTGAACCAGAGCGTACTTCATAGGATAATCAATAATCTCAGCCGTAATTATAGCAGTAAGGGATTAGCAGTTTAAGAGTTTACTTTCCGGCTTTCTCTTCGCCAAAATTACCGACACATATCCGATCACGGTAAAAAACCCTAGGAAGAAATTGTTAAATTTTTCAAGAAAAATTGCAAAGTTTAGTAAAAATTACTAGCCAGATCAGATGATCGAGTTCATAATGGGGATCAAGGAAAAAATAGGCTTAAACCGATTGGGATCAAGAAAAACTAGCTTTATATACAAAACATAACTAATTAATGAGGTTTGCTATGATCACCCTGCAACAAGTGCGCTGTCCTAATTGTGGAAATTTTGCCGAAAGACAGCATATTTTAGAACACCATCTCGTTAGCACCGCCTGTTCTCACTGTGATTATCTGTTAATTAGTTGCAGTCTCACGGGAAATGTACTAGAGTGCTATGCACCCGGTATTGGTTTAAGAAATTAACACTGCCCCCTAGCCAGATCGAAAATGTCTTGTCAAAATTAGAGTGAGAAGACAAAATCAAGGAGCTAAGTAGCTATGGGGGGTAATTTCTTCAAGGGAGCGATCGCCCTGGGGGTAATAGCGGGGATTATGGGATTTACCAATCCCCCCCAAGAACTTTACAGCGAATACGCCGCCGAAAAACTTCTCGCTCATGCCGACAAAATCGCCTGCGAGAAAATCAGTCTCTGTGACTCGATCGATTCTTTACCGGTGGCAGCCAGAAATGTGATCAAAAATCAAATCTTAAAACCAGCGATCGAAACCTCTAGTCAACGGCAAAATTTAGGTGTGTTCAGTATTTACACCACAGAAGTACCGGGGGTGGCTAAAATTAGAACTATTGGCGCTTTTGGGCATTTCTTAACTTTCTCGGAGACTTAGGCTTTGATTAGTGCTGGTTTAACGGCTACCAGCTTAATAATGAGTTAAGATAATCATGTTAACCCGCGATTTGAGCGATAGACTCCTTAAGAACACCGATTAATGCTGCCTAACCGTGTTTAATTTTCTGCCCATTCTCCGAAAAGCGATCGCCCGTTGGTGGTCCGAATTCACTCTCCAAACTAAATTAATGGCTGCGGCTACTTTAGCCGTTTCTTTGTTGATGAGTGGTTTAACCTTTTGGGCGGTTAACACGATCCAGCAGGATGTGCGTCTCAATGATACCCGTTTTGGCAGGGATTTAGGGCTGTTATTAGCCGCTAATGTGTCCCCTCTGATTGCTGAGGACAATTTAACCGATTTAGCCCGTTTTTCAGCCCGTTTTTATAGTAGTACCTCCAGTGTGCGTTATTTGATCTACGCTAACGAGGAGGGTGAAATATTTTTCGGTATTCCCTATTCTACCGCCGAAGTTAAAAATTCCCTGACGATCGAGCGTCGCATTCAATTACCGGAAAATTATGGCGAAAATGGGGAAACTCCCCTCATCCGTCAGCATAAAACCCCCGACGGTGAAGTAACCGATGTCTTTGTTCCCTTGAATCATGAGGGCAAATATTTGGGAGTATTGGCGATCGGGATCAATCCTAACGCTATTGTGGTGGCTTCTTCTAATCTAACCCGTGATGTTACTATTGCCGTTTTTGTCTCGATTTGGGCCATGGTGATTCTCGGGGCAGTTTTTAATGCTTTAACTATCACCAAACCAATCAAGGAGTTATTAGTCGGGGTCAAAAATATTGCAGCGGGAAATTTTAAGCAGCGCGTTGATTTACCACTAGGAGGAGAGTTAGGGGAATTAATTCTCAGTTTTAATGAAATGGCGGAAAAGTTAGAACGATACGAGGAACAAAATATCGAAGAAATGACCGCCGAAAAAGCCAAACTAGATACGTTAATGTCCACTATTGCTGATGGAGCAATTCTCTTAGATACTAACTTTCAATTATTATTGATTAATCCCGCAGCTCGGGAAATATTTGGCTGGGAAGATCAGGAAATTATCGGTAAAAATGTTCTACATCTTTTTCCTTCGGAGTTAACGGTTAAACTAACTAAACCTCTCTATCAAATTGCGGCGGGAGAAACCCTCCAACCAGAAGAATCCGCTAATCAAAATCAGAAAAATGCTGTTATTTATCAGGAAAATAATAACTATTCCCCGGCGGAATTTAGATTGTCTTTAACTCACCCGAAACCCTGCACAATTCGCATTTTGTTAACTCAGGTATTCGATCAGTATCGGGAGAATGTCCGGGGAATTGCTGTGACGCTACAGGATATTACCAGAGAAACAGAATTAAATGAGGCAAAAAGTCAATTTATCAGCAATGTTTCCCATGAGTTAAGAACCCCTTTATTTAACATCAAATCTTTTATTGAAACCCTGACAGAATTTGGTGAGGATCTCAGCGATACAGAAAAAAGAGAGTTTTTAGAAACCGCTAATCATGAAACCGATCGCTTAACTCGTTTGGTTAATGATGTTCTCGATCTTTCTCGGTTAGAATCCTCGCGTAACTATAACTTAGATGCGCTCGATATCGGACAATTAATCGAACAAACCCTGAGGACTTATCAACTCAATGCTAGGGATAAAGGACTAGAATTAAGCTCGGACATTGAAGCCAATTTACTGCCAATTTTAGGTCATTATGATCTACTCTTACAGGTATTAACTAATCTAGTCGGTAACTCCCTAAAATTTACTCCTGCTGGCGGTAAAGTGGTGATTCGTGCCTATGAAATCAGCAAAGATAATCCCCAAGAAACTCTCAAAATTCGCGTGGAAGTATCCGATACTGGTATTGGCATCGATGCCGAGGATCAAATTGCTATATTTGATCGCTTCTATCGGGTAGAAAATCGCGTTCATACCCTAGAAGGGACGGGATTAGGATTATCGATCGTCAAAAATATTATCGAAAAACACTATAGTCAAATTCATTTGATTAGTGAAGTGGGAATTGGCACAACTTTCTGGTTCGATCTAGATTCATATCAAGGCTCGATCGCCAGCAAAAAAATTAACGACGTGAGTTTATAAAAGCCAAAGTAATACTGCCCAAAATCATGGTTAATAATAGCAATAATCCCTTATTTCTGAGACACCAATTTTTAAAAACCCTAGGAAGAGGGAGAGGAGGAATTTTTTCGGCTATTATTTGGCTATTTTTGTATAAAGTGCAGCTGGTAGCGTAGGGACGTTGGGGAAAATTACAGCTATCATCGCCATGATACAGACAAGTCTCACACAAAAACTCGCCAGTGACAGCTTGATGTAGGGTCATGCCGGGATGACCATAAGCCTTTAAAATATTAGAACAGTAGGGACATTGTAAGGCTTGACTATCGACCTTGTGCTGACAACGAGGACAGGTAATCATGATCGCTAAATTTTCCCTTTGAGGATTGTCATTGCTGATGATCATAGACTATAGCAAAATCCCCTGGCTTTTTCCAGTTATCTCACTAAATAGCTGCGCCATTGTGAGGCAACTTCTTCCAGTAAACGCCAAGTTTTCCCCTCGATCTGTCTTTGTAAATAAAGATCAAAATTGTTGTGTTGTTTGGTATCTTTTTGATGGGGCAATTGTAGAGTTAGATCGTAATCTCCCTGCAAGTGATAAGCGGGCAAATTACCCACATAAATCGGTTCCAGACTGGTGACATTAATTTTAGCAATTTTTACCGACGGCTCATCGATCTGTAAAGATTGACTAAGGCGATCGGATGTGTGACGAAATTGTAATAAAAGGGCTTTGGTGACGATTTCTCCAGGGGGGGCAAATTCTTGGGGGGGAGTGACACTACCACAAGCAGTCAGGAAGACAAGGAAAATACTGGTTAAAAAACTGAGAAAACGGCGCATAGAATGATATTTTGAAAAAGAATGGCAGCGAGTTAAGAAAGATTATGACTCAACCAAATGAGCGAGAGAATTTCAGCCAAGCAGAAACGGTGATCCGACTACAAGAGGCGATCGAGCAGTTAAATTCGATCGTTTCCCAACTTAACACGGGAACGGGGATAGTGTTACCCCCAAAAGTTGCTATTGATAATCTTCTTAACTCAACGCAACAGTTAGCCGCTGCTTTAAAACCAGACGAATTCGCCGGAGTTGAGCAAAGTTTAACCCCAGATTCTCCCATCGAAGCAGCCGAGGGAATCGACGATATTTTACCAGATTTCGAGCAGGTGGAAGGTTGGTGGACGGCAATTTTGAACAAAATTCGCCGACTTTTACCGGCAGGAATTAGCGAAAAAATTCCCGATTGGTTAATCACCGGCTTGTTAACAGGAAGTTTAGTCACTATCCTCTTAGTAGCCGTGATCAGCTTACCGAAAAATCCGGCGGAAATTGCCGAAAATATGCCCGAAGTTATCCCTAGTCTCCCACCGGCAGCCGGGGAAATTATCGAAACCCCCCCAGAATTAACCGCACCAGAGGCACCGATTCCCGTCCCGATTACTAAAGCAAAACCACGATTAACTCCCGAACAAAGTTTAGTCGCAGCTATTCAAGAGGAAATTACCGATTTAACTACTCGTTATCCCACCGGGATTATTTCTACTATAGAAGCGGACTTTTTGGCTAGTCGTCTAGTAGTTATTTTGGGCGATAATTGGTATAGTCTCGAGGCATCACAACAGGATAAATTGGCTAATTCGGTTTTTCAACGTTGCCAAAGTCTCGATTTTCGCCGCTTGGAAATGAAGGATAATGAAGGAATTCTCCTCGCTAGAAGTCCCGTTGTCGGCGATCAAGTGGTGATTGTCAATCGCACTCAACCCACCGCTGCCATCTCCTCCGGTGAGTAGTTTTCAGCGCGGGGGGAGGGAGTTTCAAGGCAGCCTCAACAATTCTTGCCCACCAGTCCGCTTTTTTCCCTCGCTGGTTAGATATCTGAATATACACAAAGATTAGTGATCCCTGACTTAACAGTGCTATAATTGGCTAGGTAAAATTTTGTAACGATTCTTAATCTTGAACCTACCCGATAGTCAATGCTTCCCCCCGCCCGGGTGGGCCGCAGCCATTTTGGTGCGAGAAAAATTGCTCCGATCTAACCCAACTCCCTTAAAACTTTCTAGGGTCCCCCTAACCGCCAAAATTTTGCCCTAACTACCAAGAATTAAGAGATTTCAAACTATACCATGAACTCTGTTATTCGTCAACAGCGAGCGCTGATCACCGGAGCCAGTAGCGGCATCGGCAAAGAAACCGCCCTCGCTTTCGCCAAGGCGGGAATTAATCTGGTTTTAATCGGTCGCGATCAGCAAAAATTGGCAACCGTGGCGGCAATGGCGGCAGATTTAGGCGTATCAGCCCAAGCTTACCCCTTAGATTTGGCAGATATCCCGGAAGTAGCTCCTAGTATCGCTAAAATCGCCCAAGAATCCGGACCGATCGATATCCTGATCAATAATGCTGGCATGGGTTACACAAATCCCTTAGCTGACACACCTTTGTCAGACTGGCAGCGGGTGATCGATCTGAATTTAACCAGTGTTTATCAGTGTGTGCAAGGAATTTTACCTGCTATGCGTCAACAGGGAGGAGGCACGATCATTAACATTTCCTCGATCGCCGCCGATAATTTTTTTCCTGATTGGGGGGCCTATAGTGTCAGCAAAGCTGGATTAGTGGCATTTTCTCGCATTTTAGCGATCGAGGAGCGGGCTAACGCCATTCGCATCACGATTATCATCCCCGGGGCTGTCAATACTCCCATCTGGGACAGCGATAGCGTCAAAGCAGATTTCGATCGCTCGGCCATGTTAACCCCGGATATCATCGCTCAGGCCATTCTGCAAGCGGTGTTACTGCCCAAACAGGCCGTAGTGGAAACGATGACCATTATGCCCAGTGCGGGGGCATTATAACCCGAAATACTTCTATTTATCAATCAATTCGCCTACAGGCATCCTCATTATGACCATAGCTTCTTCTAACGGTTTAAACGGTAATCTAACCGACGCTATCCAAGCACGCGTGACCACTCGCCCCGATCGCAACACCCACAATGGCAAAACCGCTCAAATTCATCCAACTTCCGACGAAAACAAAGAACAGATGATGGATGCGGTCAGAAATATCCTGATCTCGGTGGGGGAAGACCCCGAAAGAGAAGGTTTATTAAAAACCCCCAAACGGGTGGCCGAAGCGATGCAGTTTCTCACCCAGGGCTATCAACAATCCCTAGAAACCCTCGTTAATGGTGCGATTTTCGATGAAGGTCATAATGAGATGGTATTAGTGCGCGATATTGACTTCTTTAGTCTCTGTGAACATCATATGTTACCCTTCATGGGTCGGGCCCACGTTGCCTATATTCCTAACCAAAAGGTGGTCGGATTAAGTAAATTGGCCCGCATTGTGGAAATGTATTCCCGTCGTTTACAGGTCCAAGAGCGCCTCACCCGTCAGATTGCCGAAGCGATTCAAGAAATTCTCGACCCCCAAGGGGTTGCGGTAGTCATGGAAGCAACCCATATGTGCATGGTAATGCGCGGGGTGCAGAAACCGGGATCTTGGACTGTCACCAGTGCCATGTTAGGAGTCTTCCAAGACGAGCAGAAAACCCGCGAGGAGTATCTTAACCTGATCCGTCATAAACCTAATTTCTTCTAGTCAGGGCAATGGGGAAATGGGGGAATTCAACTAAAACCCCAACACCCAAAACCTTCTAACTGATCACTGATCACTGATTTTTTGCAGTCGCTCTAGCAAGAGGGCGACTTTTTTGAGATCTTTATCACCAGGCGATCGCTCAACGCCGCTAGACACATCAATACCCTGGGGGTGCAGCCTGGTTAAAGCTTCACCAATATTATCGGGGTTGAGTCCTCCGGCGAGAAACCAGGGCAAGGGGGGCGAAAAACTGGCTAAGGCTTGCCAGTCTAAGGTATGTCCCGTACCGCCGAGTAATTGGGGATGGTAGGCATCTAAAAGCAAAGTATCGACGCTATTGAAGTAAATTGCCGACTTTTCCCAACTTTCTCTGTCTTTGATCCGCAAAGCCTTGATAATTTCCCGGTCGGGTAATAATTGCCGCAGCCTTTGGCAATATTCGGGAGATTCTATACCATGTAACTGCACACTTGTCAAGGGGGTTTTAACAATTATTTGCTGAATAATTTCCGGTTGCTCGTCGGCAAAAACCCCGATAAAATCAATTTTGTCGGGTATAGCGGCGATAATAGCGTTAATTTGCTCGATTTTGACGTAACGAGGCGAACTTGGTACGAGGATAAAACCTAAGGCCGTAGCTCCTAAATTAGCGATCGCTTGTCCTTGGTCTGGTTGGGTAATGCCGCAAATTTTAATTCGCATTTAATCTTATTCACAAAACGTTACAAAAACTGTTAAGTATTCAAACAAAAAGCAGTTTCGGGTCAAGAGCTTTTTATAATGCCCTGTGATTAACAAAATCTTATCAAGACTGGAGTGCCAATGATCCCTTCCACCTTACTTTTAGCCACTGCTCAAACCATTCCCTGGAATTTATCCGTCGGGATTACCATGACCTTAGCTAACCTAGTAGCCTTCGTTATCGGTTATTTTGCCATCCAAAATACCGGAGCAGGTCCGGCTTTACCCTTGCCGCAGTTGGCCTCGAAAAAAAGCTTCGGTCTGCCGGAATTATTGGCTACCATGAGTTTTGGCCATATTCTCGGTGCGGGACTGGTTCTCGGTCTTTCTAATGCGGGTATTCTCTAATCAGTAATCAGTAATCAGTAATCAGTGACCGGTAATCCTCAGAGAGAGGAGCCAGTAGTCAGTAGTCAGGAGAACTAAGTATAAAGATATTTTAGGCAACTTCATCCCTATTTTCCCATTTTTGAACTCTCAAGAGTTAATTATGTCAGAAGTCTAGTAATCGTCCAGAGCGCGTGATTATTCTGGCTGCTGGCGAGAAAATTAAGAAAGCAGTGGCCCCAGTCGAAGCTGGATACTTTGCTGACGAAGAAGAAGCAGTATTTGCTAAATTAACTCATGAAAGTTAGATGGCTGCGGAAAGAAGTATCGAAAATAATTGGTAAATGCGAACGTTGCCAATCGCTTAATTAATCGTAAATATTGCCTCTAAAGTTAATCTCATAAATAAAGATTTCGTCTGTCTCCTTTTAACTCACCTTTAAGTTTTTTGATATCAAGTTCTTCAGGGGGATAAACATTTTGAGTTTCAAGGCAGGTTTTGAAAATACTAATTTTAGTCAAAAAAGATTTTCGGCTATTGGCATCTAGTTTCTCCAAAAATTTATTGGCTGATTTACTGATCCTGATCTTCACGATTAAACCAGTCTGTAATATCAACGAAGCCGTCGTCTTTGTAATCAACAGGATTAAAGTTTGCTTCTATGTCAGCTTGTTCTATATCATCAACATAGGGAATCAGCATCTCGAAGAATTTAAACCATTCTTCCCGCATAACTTCGCGGACGCTTTCCTTGATGATAGTTTTGAGCATTAGAGCATCTAAGGTGTTTGCCGGCTCCATATATTTTCCTCCAATCTACTTGAATTCTAGCAGCAGATCAAGAAAACGGGTTTCTTACAGCAGTTATCTTAAAGATTTTAGTTTTCTCAAGCCACTGTTCGAGGCAAGTCAAGAGATTGGGAGAGATTCAGGTAATCTAAAAATAGGCGGTTAAAGTGGGTCTTAGCTTACCTGATAACGTTCTTAAAATCTATCTTCAGTAAAAGTTACTCATTTTAGCTATCTAGCTATATAAATGAGTAACTTCAAAAGGTTTTAGATAGGTTTTTGGTTTCTATATTTAACCCCGATCCTCACAAACAAAGTCCACTACTCGATCGATTTCCCGGGATGAGCGGATGCGACGACTACCGCTGCCGAGTTCGCCACCACGACAATTGGCCCACCAACGCTCGCGACTGCCATTAACGATCGCATCAAATTCTCTAATTCTGCCACTATCATAATAACTGCGGCGATCAACGACAAAACGACCGATATTGGGGAGGCGAAATTCTTCATAAACATTACCGTCCCAACCGCCACCAGAATTACCGTGATGGTCGTCGGTGCGTACCTCAAACTCGCCCCGACAACCATTTCTCACCACAATATTGCCGTTTTGGAAATCCCAATTACCCTCACAGGGAGCAGCGGAGCGAGTGCGGGTTAATCTGACTTGGGCCCATCTAGCGTTGACGGGACAGCGAGTAGTGCGACCGCTTTGACTTTCACAATTAATTCTCGTGGTTCTGGCCGCTGCTGGCTCGCTCCCTAGGGGATAAATTAGCAACAAACTGAGACTAGATAATAAAATTTGGCGAAACATTGTCTTAATCTCCAAGAAATTCTCTAGTTTATCTTACAGGGGTATCAAGAAAATGAGTAGTAGTGCTTGAAGTGCCTTAATCAACAAAAAAGAAGGGTGATTTAACTTCACCCTTCCCCCTATTCGGTAAATTTTCTTGCCATCCTTAGAGAGCGTTACCGCGAGGTAATACTTCTTCAGGGAAGATAAAGTTTTCGTGGGGTTGGTCTTGGGGAGCCATCCAAGCTCTCAGACCTTCGTTAAGCAGAATATTTTTAGTGTAGAAGGTTTCAAATTCTGGGTCTTCCGCCGCTCTCAATTCCTGAGAAACGAAGTCA
>NZ_JADBUZ010000115.1:0-22294 GCF_020245305.1 Microcystis sp. M20BS1
ATATGGGAATCCAAAAATATGTTACAAGACCTGAAAAAAGATATAAAGGTCAACGCAGACACAGCAGTTTTTATGTGGGTCAACATCTCTATCATTGGCTCCAGCTACATCAAATGTTCCAAAAAAATATAGAAGAGCTAAGGCAAATTAGCCGCTATCGGTTGAAGGATTACATCAAAGGACAAAGAGCGATATCGCTTGCCCTATCTACCTTCTAGCTCGCTTGTCCCCCTCTCAGGCTTCCTCCCACTTTCCTGCTGCTAGTAAGTTATGAAGAAAATAGTAATTTTCTTTCGTTGTTGCCATGATATAGCGCACCTAAATGAAATGTAAAAACCCTCCGTTTGCCGTCTTGCTACACTTGACTTCTAGAGCCTACCCGTTCACAAATCAATTAGGCGCACTATATATGGACTCCTTATCTTTATATTTGTTCTGATCACTTACAATATCTCAGTTAAACGACAATTCAGAAGCGGGTGCGGCAGGACTCGAACCTGCGACTCGCTGCCTAGAAGTGCGATCGCCGATCTCGTAGGGTGCGTTAACATAGTGTAACGCACCCCTTTACTGACTCAAGCTGTTAAAATATGTCGGATGACTTAAAGATTGTGTTCAATTTATAACTCTACCCAATTCTCTAAACTTAATCCTTCAACCCTCAATAAATCACTGTCATTAGAAACAACAATTAAACTTTTAACTATAGCAGTAGCAGCAATTAAAATATCTTCTGTTTGTATGGGTAATCCTCTTAATCTAAGATGAGCATGAATTTCGGCTGCTTTTTCTAAAATAGCTAAATCATCTAATAAAATAATTTGATAATCCTGACAAAGTTGGTTAAATCTTTCTCTTTGTTTAGGTGCAGCAACTGCCAAAAATCCCCTCTTAATTTCAAAATAAGTAATGCAACTGATAAAGATACTTTTTCTTTGAGCTTTGACATCTTCAATTTTTTGATAAATTTCAAGATTACGCTTAATGATCAAAGAGACGATATTAGTATCTAACAAATAACTCATAATTATCTATTTACGCTTAATTGCTTCATCGAAAATAGCCATTTGTTCAGGAGTAAAATCGCCGCCAATTTTTGACAGGATTTCTGTGGACATAATAAAGCTACAATGCTCTTTCAATTCCGCCTCTGACATAGTGTTAAATTCATCAAAAGGTAAATTTTTTTCAAATAATTCAACCAAATGTTTCACTATTTCTGAATAATTAAGTTCCTCTTTAAAGAAAGGGCGGTCTTCCATTAAAATAGAAACAACTTGCTCAATTCTCTTAATCATTGATTTTTGTCTAACATCAGTTGATAACATATTTATGTCTCCAGTAAATTTTCAATAATATTTATCAACTGCCAATATATCAAGTTTCTCGTGGTTATGCAACATCGTGAGTTCGATCTCGAATAGATCCCTGTAACGGTGTCTTGGGTGGGATGTATCACCATTCTCATCGGATGGTGGTTTCTGCGATGTCGAATCTGTTTGGGGTGAAGATGTCTTTATGGTTAAAAGACCGCAGGAGACGCACCTTGTCAGGCGAGGACATATTACACTATCATAAGATAGTAGTAACCTGAGCCGAAACCATGAAAACAATTAGTTTTAAAACCCATGTAGGAGAAGATGGAACATTACAAATATCTTTACCGCATGAACTTAAAAACACAGATTTAGAAGTTACCTTAGTTTATCAGCCAATATCTCTAAAAGAACAAGAAGAAAAAACTACATTTAGCCAATGGCAAGAAGGCTTTTTTGAAGAAGTAATTGGCGGTTGGGAAGGTGAATTATTAGTAAGAGAAAAACAGCCAGATTATGAGGAAAGAGCGATCGAGAATGATTAAGGACAAAAATCATCAAACCTATAGAGACCCTAGTATTGTCGGTTATTATGCCCAATTAACCGCACTACAGCCGGCAGAAAAGACAATTTTAACCCTGCTGCAAGAGCGTTTATCAACCATGAAAATGCTTGATTTAGGGGTAGGTGCGGGACGGACTACGAAGTATTTTGCCCCTCTTGTGGGAGAATATATCGGGGTTGATTATTCTGCGGAAATGATCGCCGCTTGTCGTCAAAAATTCCCCCATTTAGTCTGGCAAGTGGCCGATGCTAGAAATCTAGAACAATTTGCGGATAATTATTTTGATTTTATTCTCTTTAGTTTTAATGGCATTGATTATATTTCCCCTGCTGACCGTTTTCTAGTTTTAGAGGAAATTAGCCGCATCGGTAAAGCGGGCGGTTATTTTTGTTTTTCTAGTCATAATCTTCAGGGAATTATCCCAGAATTCGATTGGAAAAAAAAGATTAGTTTCAATCCTTTTAGTAGCTATGTCAATTTAGTCATCTGGGTGATTTTGCGGGTCTGTAATCCCTCTCTTAGCTACGAACAGTTATTGACTGCTGACTATGCAATTATTCGGGATGAACCCCATAATTTTCGTCTCCAAAATTATTACGCCACACCCAAAGAACAATTAAGACAGTTAGGGTCTTACTTTCAAGAGATTAAAATTTATTCTTGGAAAACCGGTCAGGAAATTAACAGCGAACAAGAGTTAAATACTAATCTTGATCATTGGCTTTATTATCTCTGTGTTCTTCCCTAATATTATCCCGCTTTTTTGGGGGATATTGAAGTAATGCTTGGGCAAGATAATGACCAGTGTAGGATCTTTCACATTTAGCCACGGTTTCCGGTGTTCCCACCGCGATTAATTCTCCTCCCTTGTCCCCTCCTTCCGGTCCCAAATCAATAATCCAATCGCTACAGCGAATCACGTCGAGATTATGTTCGATGACGATAATCGAATTACCTTTATCGACCAATCTTTGTAACACATCTAAGAGATGATGCACATCATAAAAAGATAAACCCGTAGTCGGTTCATCAATCAAATATAGGGTTTTTCCGGTGGCCCGTCGGGATAATTCGGCCGCTAATTTTACCCTTTGTGCTTCCCCACCGGATAAAGTGGGAGCGCTTTGGCCAAGTTTACAGTATCCTAAACCCACATCCACGAGAGTTTGTAATCTGGTGGTGGCCCGGGGGACATTTTCAAAGACTTTTAATGCTTCCTCGATCGTCATATCTAAGACATCGGCGATCGAATAACCTTTATACTTAACCTGTAGGGTTTCCCGATTATAACGCGCCCCTTTACACACATCACACTGCACATAGACATCGGGGAGAAAATTCATCTCGATGACGTTTACCCCTTGGCCTAGGCAAGCTTCACAGCGTCCTCCCTTAACATTAAAAGAAAACTGCCCCGCTTTGTAACCCCTAGCTTTTGCTTCGATGGTTTCGGTGAAAATCTCGCGAATAATGTCAAAAACCCCCGTATAGGTGGCAGGATTTGACCGAGGAGTGCGTCCTATCGGTGATTGGTCGATGACAATTACTTTATCAACCGCGTCCAATCCTTCCACTTTATCTAACTCTTTGGGGAAGGGAGTTAAACGGGTTAAATGATGTTGTAAAGCCGGATATAATAACTCATTAATTAGGGTAGATTTGCCTGAACCAGATACCCCCGTAATCGAGACTAATTTTCCTAAAGGAATCGTTACATCAATATTTCTTAGGTTATTCTGATGGCAATTTTTTAAAACTAAAGCGTTACCATTTCCCACTCTTCTTTGGGGAGGAGTTTCAATAACTTTGCGTCCCGATAGGTAGGCTCCTGTTATCGATTTTTTCGACTTTAAAAGACTTTTAAAACTGCCTTGACAGATGATTTCTCCGCCATGAATGCCCGCTTTTGGACCGATATCGACCAAATAATCAGCTGCCCGAATCGTTTCTTCATCGTGTTCGACGACGATTAAAGTATTACCTAAATCTCGCAATCTTTGCAGGGTTTCTAACAGTTTACTATTATCTCTTTGGTGTAATCCGATGCTAGGTTCATCGAGAACGTATAATACTCCTGTTAATCCTGAACCGATTTGAGTGGCTAATCGAATTCGTTGGGATTCTCCCCCAGATAAGGTCATCGCTGGTCGATCGAGGGTAAGATAATCTAATCCCACATCGATTAAAAATTGTAGTCTCGCTTTGATTTCTTTCAGGGCCAATTCTCCAATCAATGCTTGTCTTGGGGTTAAATGACAATCATTAATTCTCTGCAAACAATCCCGGATGGGAACTCCGGTAAAATCCGTGACCGTATATTCTCCTAAACGTACCGATAAAGCTTCCGGTTTTAATCTTTTTCCGTGACAAACTTCACAGGTTTGGTTAACAATATATTTTTCTAGTCTTTGTTTAATAACTTCCGAGGTGGTTTCTTGATAATTCCTATCTAAGATATTGATAACTCCGGCAAATTCTCGATAGTAACCGCGACCAGTATCGTAACGGTAATCATCTTCAAAATAGATCGGTTCTTTACTCCCATAGAGAATGATATCCTGCTGGGTTTTTGTTAGTTTCTGCCAAGGAGTTTGAATTTCAAAACCTAAAGCTTGCCCTAAACCGTAGAGGAGAGAAAGATAGTAGGAATTATCCTTATCTGACCAGGGGGCAATAGCAGAATAAACCGGCTGTTTTGGGTCTGGAATGACTAAATCTGCCGAAAATTTCCGTAAACTGCCCAATCCGTGACAGTTGGGACAAGCACCATAGGGAGAATTAAAAGAGAATAAACGGGGGGATAATTCCTCCATAACTGCCCCGTGTTCGGGACAGGCAAATTTTTCAGAAAAGACAATTTCTTTGGTAACTTCGGGATTATCTTCGTTATTCTCATCGAGAATTTCCACAATCGCTACACCGTCGGAGTGCTTTAAACAAGTGGTTAAAGAATCCACTAATCTTTCCTGTAAACCCTCTTTTTTGATCAGGCGATCTATAACAATTTCGATATCATGAAGATGTTTTTTATCTAACTCGATGCCCTCGGATAATTCTACTACCTTGCCGTCAATCCGCACCCGGGCAAAGCCTTGGGAGGCCAAACTAGAGATTAATTGCTTATGGGTGCCTTTTTTGCCGCGAATTACTGGAGCTAAGATTTGAAATCGGGTTTTATCGGCTAATTCCATCACTCGATCGCACATTTGATCGATGGTTTGGGGGGCAATATTGCGATCGCAATGGGGACAATGGGGTTCACCGGCACGACCGAACAATAAACGCAAGTAATCGTAAATTTCCGTTACAGTTCCCACACTAGAACGGGGATTGTGGGAAGTGGATTTTTGGTCAATGGAAATAGCCGGACTTAAACCCTCGATCGCATCCACATCGGGTTTATCCAATTGTCCCAAAAATTGACGCGCGTAGGCGCTGAGGGATTCCACATAGCGGCGCTGTCCCTCGGCAAAAATAGTGTCGAAAGCGAGGGAAGATTTGCCCGATCCCGAAACTCCCGTAAAAACAATCAACTGATTGCGGGGTAATTCGAGATCAACATTTTTGAGATTGTGTTGTCGGGCGCCACGAATACGGATTGAGTCAGTTTGAGCCATCGGACGGTGCCAAGTAGTCCTAAACAATCATAGCCTTGACGAATGGGTTTCAGCTACTAAAAAACCAGTCTTCTATCATATCAGAAGATTATCGGGGTTAAACCGCTCTTTCGAGAAACTCGCGCATATCCCGATCAGCTGCCGGGCAACAGCTATGACTGGCTTCTTCTTCTAAATGGGCTAAAACTGGGCAATTAATCCGATAATCTGGTTCTTTTGACCGTTCTAGGCGCAATTCGTACACTTGTTTTTCCAGTTGTTCAATACGGTCCACCAAAGCGCGAATAGCCACCGCTTCCGAGTCGAGTAAATCACCGTGTTCGAGGGGTTCCACCCGCGTCCCAGCGCGATAGATTAAACGACCGGGTACACCAACAACGGTACAATCGGCGGGAATATCCCGCAGAACCACAGAACCAGCACCGACGCGAACGTTATTACCCAGATAAATATTACCTAAAACCTTAGCCCCAGCGCCGACCACCACATTTTCCCCTAGAGTCGGGTGACGTTTACCGCTTTCTTTCCCCGTCCCTCCTAAGGTAACTCCTTGGTAAATGAGGGCATAATCACCGACAATGGCGGTTTCTCCGATGACCACTCCCATGCCATGGTCGATAAAAACACCCTGACCAATTTGGGCGCCGGGGTGAATTTCAATACCAGTCAGAAAACGGGCAAGATGGGAAATTAAACGGGGAATAAAGGGAATCCCGATGTGATATAGCCAATGGGCGAAGCGATGGCACAGTAAAGCCTGTAATCCAGGATAACAAAACATTACCTCTAACCAGTTGCGGGCAGCGGGGTCACGTTCAAAAATGATCTTGAAATCGGCTAGGAGAATAGATAACACGAGTCTTGATTCCATATTGATCGAGCTTATACTAATCCATGTTATCACTCCGGTAAATGAGCCGTTCAACTAAAAAGCGATCGAATAACCCGTTTTCTTAGTTTGCTTGTACTACCCTTGTCCAAATTTTGAAGATATTCTTAATTTCTCTCTTGTTTAATCTTCCTTTAACTTGGGACTGAAAAAAGGGGTTAACAGCGTTGCCATCAAAAATGGTATCGTGGCCATGGAAGCTAGTCAGATTACCAATAAGGGCAGTGTGGTTTTTTTCAATACTAATGGTGTCTTTGAGAGTCAGGTGACTGTGGGCACTTTACCAGATATGTTAACCTTCACTCCTGACGGTAATCGGGTTTTGGTCGCTAATGAAGGGGAAGCGAAAGGAGGGATCAATCCCAATAGTTCCGTTAGTATTATTGACCTTAGCATCAGTGTTCTCAATGCCACGGTCAACACTGCCACCTTTACCGGTTTTAATGGTCAAAAGAACACTTTAAGAAGTCAGGGAGTTCGTATTTTCCCCAGTCAAACGGTTTCCCAAGATGTGGAACCAGAATACATCACCGTTTCCGACAATGGAACCACTGCATGGGTGTCTCTACAGGAAAATAATATCGTCCCTATACTTTTGTGGGAATAGAAAGGGCTGGCGGTTTCATGGTTTATGATATCACCAGCCCTAGTCATCCTTTCTTTGTTGATTATATCAACGATTGGCAATTAGGCGATATCTCTCCCGAAGGATTATTATTCATTCCCGCTGCCGATAGTCCCAATGGTACTCCCCTGTTAATTGTGGCCAATGAAGTGAGTCGTAATCTGGCGATTTATTCCGTTGAACCCGTACCCGAACCTAGCGCAGTTTTAGGATTGCTAAACCTCGGATTAGCTGGTTATAGTTTGAAAAAAAGAGGGTATTGCTAATTAGGGTTTGCGGCAAAAAGTTTTTCGTGGGGTGTGGGGTGTGGGCTTCAGCGGTGAGCCTGTCGAACCGCCGGGGTCAATTAGCTAATTTTCAGGGAAAAAGTACCTTAATTTTTCCCCCGATCACTCCCAGATCTGATATACTTTTTGAGAAAAAAAGTCTAAAAGTCTTAGCCAAAAAGGTGTTTAGATATATTCAGCCAGCCCTAGATAGAAAGCCATTTAAGTAATTTTCTATGGAGAGTTAAATTATGTCGTCAACTGCCTACGAAACTGATTATAATCAATGGCTAAAAGAGACGGTAAAACATTTACAAGAGCGCAATTTTGAGCAAGTGGATTGGGATAATTTAATTGAAGAAATCGAGAGTATGGGGAAAAGTGATAGACGAGCTTTAATGAGTCTGTTAACCCGTCTTATCGAACATCTTTTAAAGCTGGCTTATTGGCAAGAAGAAAAAAAACGGTCAGGTAATCATTGGGCGGCAGCAATAGTCAATTTTCGCGCCCAAATTCAGCAGCGTTTAGAAGATAGTCCCAGCTTACGGCCAGAATTAGCAGCCATGTATGATAAAGTTTATCCAGTGGCGATTAAATCGGTTTCTCAGCTTTTTTCCCTTAATTCAGACGCTCATATATCCCTCGAACAAACATTAGATGATAATTGGTTTCCCCCAGCGGAAAAATAGTTCTTAATTAGGAGTAATACTAAAGCTGAATAAATGTGAAATATAGACGAGATAAGGGTTTTAGTGTCCTGTTTTGCTCTCACAGGTGCAAGATTTTGAGAGAATCGTGCTTCAAAACCTTGGGTCTTCATCGGCCCGCGTCCTGTAGGGGCGAAGCATTCGGGCAATAACCTATCGGTGAAACCGTAGATTTTCTATCCGAATGCTTCGCCCGTACTTTTTGCCGCAAACCCTAATCAGTTTTTAATAACCAGATTTATACTAAATCCGTTGAGTAACTCACAGAAAACGGGTTTCTCCGAGAAACCCGTTTTCTACTCATGCAAAAGACAAAAAGGGGAATAAATAATCAGTTTTTAATAACCAGATTTAGTATAATTTGCATAGTCAACAGCTTACCCACGACTATAAAATTAACATCCATCTTGCGGGGGTATTACCCTGGTTAATACCCCCTATTTTTGGTACGGTATAGTGTTAAGCTTCTCCTGTGATTGATAAACCCTCTACCCAAACGTAGGGACAAACACCACTGGGAGTAATAACTGCTTCCAGTTCCAGATAAACAATCGATTTCAGCAGTGTTAAAATATCCCCGGCTACGGTAGCGGAATCGATGCTGATGCGCTCATTTTTGTTCACTAACCAACCATCAAAGGGCAAAGAGAAGGAACCTTGTAGAGAATTAACTCCCGCATGAAGTGCCTGTAAACTATCAATTAAAACCACATTTTCTGCTGTTTCCAAAGAATAGCTTTTTGGTTGATTAGCACTAGCAAAAACGTGATAAAAATGGGGACTAACCGTTACTTTTGCCCCAATGTTACCGTTCCCAGTTGGTTCCGTATTCATCCGTTTAGCGGTAATCGTGCTATGGAGAAAATTACTCAAAATCCCCTCTTTAATTAATTCCACACGATGGGTGGGAGTACCTTCACTATCAAAAGTTTCTGCGGCAACATTAGCGGGATGGAGGGCATCATCGCACAAATTTAAGGCAGTAGCGGCGATTTGTGTTCCCAAAGATTCAGGAGTAGAAAGACTCTGTTTATCAAGGATATTTTGGGCATTAAACAGATTAGAAAATGCTCCCATTAGACTCAAAAAGGCGCGGGGGGCAAAAACCACCAAATATTTACCCGTGGTAATCGGTTGATAGTCCAGATGGCTAACAGTTTTGGTAATCGCTTCCTCGATGCAACCATCGATATCTAATTTTTCCAGTCCCGGACTCACCCGAAAAGCACCAGCGCTGCGGGGTTTTTTGCCTTCCTGTTCGGTTTTGGTGTATAAATACACACTGGCATAACTACGCGCTTCCTGACGCATTGCCCCGTCGCTATTGAGATAAAAACGTCTGACCTGCTGTTGTCCCAAACCGTTATAGGGAACACTGGCAATAGCTGGATGGGCTGCTAGTAAGGATTTTTCGGCGGCTAATAACTTATCGACGAGAGTGGATACAGGTGCTTGATTAGACATTTCGCTGGCCACTTCTGTGGTAGGTGCGGTGGCAGCGGGACTAAAATCGGGGACATTTTCCTTAACGCCAAAAAAGCTGGCTTCTTGGGCGGTTTTCAGGGCTAATTGCAGTCCCACCAGGTCCACATCGGTGGTCGAGGTGACACCGACTTGATTATCCCGATTCCAGACGCGAACGATAACGCTGGAACGATTGGAAGCTTGTACCTGTTTCGGTTCCCCTTGAAACACATCCACATCGGTTTCATCCACAGAAGAACCATAGATGTCGTATTTAGCAATTCCTAAAGCTTGGGCGCTAGAATTAGCGATTTGGGCGATATCTTCAACTTTTGGCATAGATTTGGTCAGAAATGAGATGAATGTAGAATTGAGCGGTCAGCCATCAGCAGTCAGCTAGATAAAAGTGATATTTATCAGAAAAATGGCTGATTAATTGAAAAACAAAGAACTCAAATCTGAAAACTGAAAACTGAAAACTGATAACTGATAACTGAAGAGAGATTGGGCCAAGTGGTGACAATAAAGACGATAACAGCAGCCGTAGCCAGCATAGCTTTGGCAACGTGACCGATAACCGTACCGACGACGATACCCACACAGACTTTTAGGGATTGTTGCAAACGGGGGGTTAATTCCAAATCGCGACGATAGGCGTATTCTCCGACAAAAGCCCCGACCACAGGACCGACAAATAGGCCGATAATCGGGCCGCCAATGGGTAAAGCCGGTAAAAGCCCGAATATTCCCGCTAATAAGCCCACTACTAGCCCGATTTGGCTCCAATTGCTCGCCCCAACTTTTTGGGCGCCGAGATAACTAGCGAGGAATTCCACCCCGATACTGAGGAGAAGGACAACAAAGGCCACGGTTAAAGCGACCCCCATCCCCGCGAATTTGGTGACAAAACCCCACACCACCATGGCGATTAAAATCAAACTCATGCCGGGGATAGCGGGCAGCAGTTCACCAATTATCCCCACTATCATGATGGCGATGAGGAAATAGTAGAGAATCACTAAAGCCATGATTAACGACCGCCAACGGTAATAGAATCGACTTTTAAATGGGGTTGACCAACGGTGACATAAACGCTACCACTGACGGAACCGCAAAAACCCGCCGCTAGTCCTAAATCTTGGGAACACATAGAGATTTTATTCATAATCTCCTTAGCTGAACCGATTAAAGTCGCGCCTTTCAGGGGTTTAGTCAGGTTGCCATTTTCGATAAGATAGGCCTCCTCGACGGCGAAATTAAATTCCCCGGTCGCCCCCACACTACCACCGCCCATTTTTTTGCAATAAATGCCTTTATCGATGGAATTAAAGAGATTATCGAGGGTATATTCCCCGGGAGCGATGTAGGTATTCCGCATCCGACTAGCGGCGGCATAGGTGTAGTTTTGACGGCGACCGCTACCCGTGCGCGGATGGCCAGTTTTAATTGAACCGGTGCGATCGGCAATGAAGTTTTTTAGGATACCATTTTCAATTAGGAGAGTACGCTGGGCCGGCATTCCCTCATCGTCCATATCGATAGTACCGAAAGCTTTATCGGATAATCCTTCGTCCCAAGCCGTCAGGTTTTCGTGGGCGATTTTTTCGCCTTTTTTATCGAGAAAGGGTGTGGTTTTTTGTTCGATTTGCGTAGTTTCTAGCAAATGACCGCAGGCTTCGTGGAAGATAACGCCGCCAAATTCATTGGCCATGACGATGGGATAACTGCCGGATTCTACATAGTCAGCGTAAAGCATTTTACCCGCCGATTCGGCCACTTCTGCCGCCGATTCCTCGGCATTCCACGTCCGCAGAAAATCGGGATTACTGGTACTACCCACCCGTTTACCAATGCTAGAACGATTAGTCCCATCGGCACAGAGGAGATTATAGCCCACCGATTGGGTGAGGCGAATATCCCGGGCAAAAGTGCCATCACTAGCGGCCACTAAAATTTCTTGCCAATCGCGAAAATAAGCGGCGCGACGAGATTGGACGTGAGAGGCTTTCTGATTGAGTTGAACGTTAGCATTTAGGAGAATATCACCCATTTCTCCCAAAGAACTGCAATTATTCAGCCAAATATCTTTGTTTTTGACCGTGGCATAATCCCGGAACATTTCCAGATTGATTTCGGGAATATAGGCGTTAGGACTGGGTAGGTTTAAACCGAGAATCGATAAACCTTTTTCTAGGGCATTTTTTAAGCCTTGGAAGCTTAAATCGTTGGTACTGACATAACAATCGGCTTTACCGCGAAAAAGGCGGATTCCTGCCCCTGTAGATAGTTTCGGTGAGAGACTGGTGATGCTGTCATCTTCGGCTAAACAACTGATATAGTTGACTCTTTCCAGGAAAAATTCGATAAAAGTTGCCCCGGCAGCCCGTCCCAGTCCCAGAAGAGTGGACAAAGGAGCCGCCCAAGAGCTATCAAAGCGCTCCAGACTAGGATTATATTTCAGGGTGGGGAGTTCTTTGGAGATGAGTAGAGTGGGTGACATAAAGCTCGTTTATCAGTTAATCTGCTGGTTTCTAGTCTAACAGTTCTCAGTTTTTTCCGTCTGGGGATGCGTTAGCGCCGCCCAACCCTGCTAAATTTTTCTCCTTCATATCTCTTAATAAAAACCTTGATTCGATCGCTGATCGCCCGCAAGATTAAATAAAGAGCGACTCAGGATTAAAATAATGGCCACAGCGACACAATTCTTAAACATTTCTGACTTGACAAAAGATGATTATTGTGTATTCGGTTTAGCGATTTGTTTTCTCAAACAGGAGGGAGAATTAGAAAAAGTGGCGGTGTTAGAACCGATTCCCTCGGCAGCCCTAGAGGCAATTGTCAAAGGAATTCCCACTTCCTACGAATTTGCCCGCGCTATGAGTTTAGGAGAGGTATTTCAGGACGATAATCCTCAAATACCCAGTAATTTCCCCGATAATGCCCAATTATGCGAGAATTTTGTCGAAAGGGCGATTGCTGCAACTCGCACCTATAAAAATCAACCCCACCTACAAGGGTTAATCCCCTTGGGCGGCCAAAAAGACGATTTAAACTTTTCCCTAGAGAAAAAACGCATCTTGAATGCTGTTCATGTGGTGCGGACGGAGGATAACGTCAAACAACATTCTCACACCCACAAGGTTTTGTAATCAAGTTTAGTTCGGATTAGGGAAATTTTGCCGTTTTCCCTGATTCCGAACTTAGGTTATCGCAGTGGAGCAATAGCTGCTCAATTAATTGTTTAGTCTCTGGTGATACTAATCGAGGTCAAATATAGGATAATTTCCCCAAAAATCAGCGATAAAAACCTTTTTTCCCATCTGGACTGGCTCTGAAGACTGGGAAGCTCGGAAAAATCCCAATTGAGCCACAATTAGCTTAATCAAAAAATGTGCTATAATCAGAATGTAAGCACAAGGGGCCGTAACGGTTTCGACAGGTTAGCGAAAGCTCCCCCGTGATACAGGTCGAGAGTGAGTCTCCTCTCGTAAATCAAAGGCTCAAACAAAAAGTAAATGCGAACAACATCGTTCCTTTCGCTCGTAAAGCCGCTCCTGTAGCTGCCTAATAGTCTCTAATCGACTCGAGCATTCATAGTTTGACTCCGTTAAGGACTATGGATAAACCCCCAACGGATGCCACGTTTAACTTTCTCTAGTTAGTTAACCGTCTAAGCTTTAACTAGAGCATCCCACTGTCCGGGATAAGTGACAGTCCCCGTTTCGAGGGTAATCGAAACTAAACCTGTGAATGAACGGACAGTCAATACCTAATTTGGACAGCAGTTCGACTCTGCTCGGCTCCACTGATTAGTTTAATGAAAGACCTTCTCTCCCGCATGGACGGGGTACAAACACCGATTATTCCCGTGGTCGGTCAATTAATTAAAGCGAACCCCGGCACTATTTCCCTCGGTCAAGGGGTTGTTTCCTATTATCCACCCCAGGAAGCGATCGAATCTCTATCTTTATTCTTAGCTAATCCCAAAAATCATCAATATCAATCTGTGGCGGGAATTACCCCCTTATTAACAGTAATTCGGGAAAAACTAGCCGAAGATAATCGGATAGAAATCAGCGATAAACAGGCAATTTTTGTGACGGCGGGCAGTAATATGGCTTTTATGAATGCCATTTTAGCCATTACTTCCCCGGGGGATGAAATTATTCTCAACACTCCCTTTTATTTCAATCATGAAATGGCCATAAAAATGGCTGATTGTCAAGTTATTTTGGTCGCCACAGACAAAAATTATCAATTGCGTCCGGCTGCCATTGAAGAGGCAATCACGGCAAAAACTAAGGCAGTGGTGACGATTTCTCCTAATAATCCCACGGGAGTAGTTTATCCAGAAAATACCCTAAGAGAAGTCAATCGAATCTGTCAAAAAAAGGGCATCTATCACATTCATGATGAGGCCTATGAGTATTTTACCTATAACCATGCCCGCCACTTTTCCCCGGCGGCAATTGTTGGTAGTGAATCCTGGACTATTTCCTTATTTAGTCTCTCAAAAGCCTACGGTTTTGCCAGTTGGCGCATTGGTTATATGGTAGTACCAGAACATTTATCTGAGGCGATTAATAAGATTCAGGATACTATTTTAATTTGTCCGCCGGTGGTTTCGCAATACGCGGCCCTAGGGGCGTTACAGGTGGGTAAAAGCTATCCTTTAGAACAGTTAAAAACTATCAGTCAAGTTAGAGAAATTTGCCTGAATGCTTTAGAATCAATCGGCGATATCTGTGATGTTGCCACTGCGGAAGGTGCTTTTTATTTTTTCCTGAAAATTACCACAGACAAGAATGATTTTCAGTTAGTTAAAAGTTTAATCGAGCGGCAGCGGGTGGCGGTGTTACCCGGTTCAACTTTTGGGATAACAGAAGGCTGTTATTTGCGTCTTGCCTACGGTGCTTTATCTCCAGAAACGGCTTTAACGGCAGTAGAAAGATTGGTAAAAGGACTGCGTTATTTTAGTCAATGATTTTTAAGAATAAATACCAGCTTTCTTTCTTGGTTTTTACTTTACCACAACTGATGAAAAACCTTCTTTCGCGCATGGATGGGGTGCAAACGCCGATTATTGCCGTGGTCGGTCAATTACTTAAAGCGAAGCCTGGTACTATTTCCCTAGCTCAAGGGATTGTTTCCTAATTATCCACCCTGGGAGGCGATCAAATGTATTTCTTGAGACTAGGGGTTTGGCTGGCTGGTTTCCATAATCAGAATTGCTGACCTCTGGAGGGACAATTGACGGCAAAGCGCTTTTGATCTAGACTAGGGGATGCGGAATGCTCTGGCCTAAAAATGCAAACAATCTATTTTTATGCCCCTGGCGAAATCAGACAAAAAAATATCAAGGAAGACCAGACTCTATGGACAGGCGATCATAGCAATTTTACGGCTTGGATAGCCCAAACCTACTTTCATCTTAAACAAGCCGGCTTTCCCTGTGAAATAGCCAGAGAAATCCCAGAGCAAGGAATTTTAATCGCCGACCGAGATACCCTAGATAATGACTATCCTTTGCTAGATAAGGTCATGTTAATTTGTGTCAAAAGCGACAAAGAATATCACCCTTCGGCTCACCTACACATTGTTTATAATCCGTCTAGTTGGGAGAAGGTTAAGGACTCTATTTGGAACCCCTATCTAATTAGTCATTGGCCGATGCCAGGGTTAGTTCCCAGAGATAGGGAACGGAACACCCTAGTGGAGAATATTTCTTACATTGGCACCAGGGGTCAGTTGGCACCGGAATTAAGGTCGGAAGCATGGCCAGAGTCTTTGGCTACTCTCAATTGCCATTGGATGCCGATTTGGGATAGATTTCACTGGAACAATTATACTAATCTAGATGTGATTGTAGCCGCGCGTAGTTTTGATTCTCGAAATTATCCTAATAAAGGTTCTATTAAGCTAATTAATGCTTGGCACGCGGGTGTTCCCGCTCTTTTGACTCCAGAGTTAGGCTTTTTAGCAGAAAGAAAGACGGAGTTAGATTTTATTATTATTCACTCTCTAGAGGAGGCAATTGAAGCAGTTTGTCGTCTGAAAAGTTCTCCAGAACTTTATCAAAAAATGGTTGAAAACGGTTATGAGAGGGCGAAAGAACACACAATTGAAACCACTTTAAATCAATGGATGTCTTTTTTCAAAGATGTGGCTTTTCCCACCTACGACCAATGGTCTGCTTTAAGTCAATTTGAAAAAAGATGGTTGTTCAGTCAGCGATATTTAGCTTTCAAATACGACAGATTTAAACACAAAATAAACAACCTTGGCAAGTCAAAAGCATAATTCAATTCTCGATCGATTATTTCTCCTTCGTGTAAAAAATAGTTTATCATGACCAACTCTCCAGACATATCTCATAATTTAGACCCATATTTTCTGAATTCTCGCACTAGGTTTGACCTAATAGAGTTAATACCCTATACTCCCAAAAGTGTTCTTGAGGTGGGTTGTGGTATTGGTAAAACTGGCAAAGCTATTGTGGATAAATATGGCAGTAAGGTAATAGGAATTGATCTTAGCGCTGAGGCGATTGAAGTAGCAAAACGACAGGGTTGTTGGGAAAAATTAATTGTTTGTGATCTGGATCGAACTCCTATCCCGATGGAAATCGAAAATTACCGTTTCGACTGCATAATGTATCCCGATGTTTTAGAACATTTGAAAAGTCCTTGGAACATCATTAAAGCCCATCTTGATCTCCTAAATCCAAGTGGTGTGATGATTGCAAGTATCCCTAATATTAGACATATCTACGTCATGAAGGATCTCCTGTTTAAAGGTAATTGGACTTATACAGAAATGGGTATTCTCGATAGAACTCATCTTCGATTTTTTACCAAAAAGACGATGATTAATCTTTTTGAACAAGCAAATTTAAAAGTGACCTGTATTAAACCTAGATCCTTTTCCGGTCCTTCGTTGCTTAAAAGTATAAATCGCTTAAATCATCATCTCTTAGAAGAATTTTTAACGGTTCAATATCTAATTTGTGCTTGCAGGAAATAAGTTCAGAAACATGAAAAACCTTGTAATTATTTCATTCTGGTGTGAGCGGAGTATTAAACCTTTGCTCCACTTACTTAAACAGCTTCAACGTATTGAGTCGGGTTGTCTCTTCGATATCGTGGTCGTCTGTAATGCCAACAGTTTGGGTAATATACCTGATTTACCTCAATTAGATAGCCAAAAAGTCAAGTATTTAATACGAGAAAATACAGGATTTAACATAGGTGCATGGGATTATGGTTGGCGACATTTGCCTCCTTATGACTATTATTTATTTCTTCAAGATGACTGTTTTATTGTCCGTCCGCTCTGGTTAAAAGCCTTTGTTGATCGATTCTGTCAATCTCCCCAAATAGGACTTCTAGGAGAAAGTTTAAACTGGGAATGTACTTGGGAAGAACTGGTGCGATCTAGTTATAATCAAATTAATCGGGATCATTTACTGAATGGTGAACCCATTAAAAGAGTTGATTTTTACCGACATTTTTTAGAGGAACATAAAATCCCTGAAGGGGAAACTGCCGAACACTTACAATCAATTATTATTTTTACATCTCGCTCCATTTTAGAAAAAATAGATGGGTTTATACTTGGCAAAAACTATGGGGAAGCGATCGCATCTGAAATTGCCATTTCTAAAAAGGTTCAAGGGTTAGGCTACCAAATACAAACCGTAAACCCTGATAGCTGTTATCATTATATTGCCCATCCCCAATGGTTTAGACGAAAAAGAAGGCTCGATCGATGGCTCTATACAGTTCGATCGAAAATCATCCCTATTTATAGGCAAGCTACAGATAACTAGGTTATTTGTTGTTTTATGAGTGACAACGCATCTCGAATAATTGACTCTGACTATCGAGATAGTTCCACCCTGGCTTTCCTGGGTATTGTGCTGAAAATATTCATTAGTGGGTCATTTGTTACAAAAACGGAAGTTAGATACCCTGTGGGACAAGCTTTTGAAGCAGACTTTATCTCCAGAAACAGCTTTAACGGCAGTAGAAAGATTGGTAAAAGGACTGCGTTATTTTAGTCAGTGATTTTGAAGAATAAATACTGGCTTTCTTTCTTGGTTTTTACTTTACCACAGCCTTTTTCCTCAAGATAACGACTCCCTAAAACCAGATAGTTTGTACCTCACTATTAAGATAACTGCTATAGGATAACCTCTGATTCGATCTTTTGGGCTATTCTTAGTTTAGCCGAACGAGAACGGGGATTTTTAGCCTGTTCTTCTCGGCTGGGAATAATCGGCTTTTTCGTGATAATTTTCAAGGAATTATCTTCGCGAAAGCCATACTTGATCAGACGATCTTCTAGACTATGAAAACTGATCATAGCGATAATTCCCCCGGATTTTAGCCAGTGGGGGGCTTGATTTAACAATTTTTGCAGAGAATCTAATTCTTGATTAACAGCGATGCGTAGGGATTGAAAAACCCGCGTTGCCGGATGAATACGTCCATAACGGTAACTAGCGGGGACAGAACTAGCGATGACAGCCGCTAATTCTGTAGTGGTAGTAAAAGGACGTTTTTGGACGATCGAGCGAGCAATAGGACGAGATAAACGTTCTTCTCCGTATTGATAAAAAAGATCCGCTAATTCTTTTTCCTGCCAATGGTTAATAATATCGGCTGCCGTCAGGGATTGACAGCGATCCATCCGCATATCTAAGGCTGCCGTGTGGCGAAAACTAAAGCCGCGCTCGCTCTGATCGAATTGGGGAGAACTGACTCCTAAATCGGCGATAATGCCATCAAAACTGCTATTTTGTCCCTTATAATCGGCGAAGTTCCCCCACCAGAGGGTTAAACGGCTATCTAGATAGGGGGCAAGACTAATTTTAGCGGCTTCTAGGGCGCTTTGATCGCGATCGATGGCGGTTACTTTCGTTTCGGGATGAGCTTCTAAAAGCAAGCGGCTGTGTCCACCACCCCCTAGGGTAAGATCGAGATAATGCCCCCCGGGTTGAATATTTAAGCCGGCGATTAATTCTTGACTCAAAACGGAAATATGGGGAAAATCTTGATTCATCTGTACTGATAACTTCCTAAAAATGGCGATTTAACCTAGGGTTTGCGGCAAAAAGTTTGTTGGTGGGGGCAGGGTGTGGGGTGTGGGGTGTGGGGTGTAGGGTTTTACCGATTTTGAGGTAGTCAGTTGCCTAATTTTCAGGGAAAAAGTGCCTGAATTTTACCCCCGATCACTCCAATGGTCAGCACTTTTTGAGGGGAAAAAAGTCTAAAAGCCTTATCCAACAAGGTTTTTAGATTTATTCAGCCAACTCTAACCTAAAAATAACTGATAGGCCCGGTTTTGACTTTCATCCCAATAGCGATAGCCGAGAGTATCGAGAAAAGCTTGCCATTGATTCATTTCATCGGGGGGGACTTGTATGCCCACGACGATGCGCCCGTAATCGGCCCCGTTATTGCGATAATGGAAAACGCTGATATTCCAGTGGGGACTCATGGAGGCGACAAATTTCATTAAAGCCCCCGGTCGTTCGGGAAACTCGAAACGATAAAATAATTCATGGTCGGCTAAATGCGATCGCCCTCCCACCATGTGGCGCAGATGCAGTTTAGTCAATTCATCATCACTAATATCGAGGGTTTTAAAGCCACAAGCTTCAAAACTCTCGGCTAATTTCTTGGCATCGCTGCGATTTTCGATCTGGGCGCCGACAAAAATATGCGCTTCTTTTTCATCGGCAATGCGATAACTAAATTCGGTTAAATTGCGTTTGCCGACACATTCGCAAAAACGCCGTAAACTGCCCGGTTGTTCGGGAATAGTCACAGCATACAACGCCTCGCGCCGTTCCCCTAATTCTGCCCTTTCCGCCACAAACCGCAGACGATCAAAGTTCATATTCGCCCCACAAGCCACAGCAACGAGGGTTTTATCCTCAATTTCTTCTCTTTCTACATAAGCTTTCGCTCCTGCTACCGCTAACGCCCCCGCAGGTTCTAAAATCGAGCGTGTATCTTGAAAAACATCCTTAATCGCGGCACAGATATCATCCGTATCCACGAGGATAATCTCGTCCACATACTGCTGACAGAGACGAAAAGTCTCCTCTCCCACCTCGCGCACCGCCACCCCGTCGGCAAATAATCCCACTTGCGACAAACGCACCCGATAACCGGCTTTTAGGGATTGATTCATCGCGTCTGAGTCCACAGGTTCCACCCCGATAATTTTAATTTCTGGGCGTAAACGCTTGACATAGGCGGCAATACCTGATATTAAGCCACCGCCACCAATAGCGACAAAAATGGCCTCGATCGGTTGCTGATATTGTCGTAAAATTTCCATACCGATCGTACCCTGGCCGGCGATTACCTCCGGATCATCGAAGGGATGGATAAAAGTTAAGCCTTTTTCCGCTTCTAACTGCCGCGCGTAGGTGTATGAATCATCGTAGGTGTCACCGTGCAGGACGACAATCCCCCCCCGGGCTTTTACCGCGTCGATTTTGACTTGGGGAGTGGTGACAGGCATAACGATAATCGCTTGGGTTCCCAATTGCCGCGCTCCCAAAGCGACTCCCTGAGCATGATTTCCCGCCGAGGCAGCAATTACACCTTTTTGTAACAAATCCCTTGACAAATACGCCATTTTGTTGTATGCGCCGCGCAGTTTAAAAGAGAAAACTGACTGCATATCCTCACGCTTGAGTAAAAGCTGATTGTGCAAGCGTTGGGAGAGATTGGGGGCAAATTCCAAGGGGGTTTCTTGGGCGACATCATAGACGCGTGCGGTGAGGATTTGAACCAGGTAATCGCAGTACATTATTCTTTTTTGGCGGTGGGGATTGGCAAGTCAGGCTAGGATCCAGAATAGATCATCGTCGGTCTAGTTAGCAATAAAGAGCTATCATACTGAATCCTTTGATCATTTTCAACTTTTTCGATGAGTTTTCCTAGTCCGTAATCCTCTAGGATTTATGTAATTTTTTCAAATTCGGCAATGAGAATCTTAACGGCAATCAGCTTTTGATCCTCGTCTAATACATAGTTTTTGGTAATTTCTAGCATTTGGAGTTTACCCTAAAATTTCTCTAGATTATTATTGATAAGCTGAATCGTGAGCGGAATAGGTATATCGGTTGGTAGAGAAAAGATAAGCAATTGACAGATAAAGATAGCGGTATCTTTCTGTTTTTTGGTCGGCAAATATCTTCTCCTAGAATTGTGCCAGTTTTGTTATCCCTATTTTACAGAATAGGAGGGTGGTGGTTTATGCTTGCCTAACGCACCCGACTGGACTTTAGATTTTACATTTTGCAAGTCTCCACGCGAGAGAATAAAATAAAGACCCAGTTCCACCACCAACTCCTCCCCAATTCCACAAATCAAAGATTCGGCATGGTAGATGTCCTCTAGGTGCATTTATATCGAAAATAGCTCTGTCGTATCTAATGTTTTTATTATCCTTTCGCCATCCTATAATCAAACCGAAGTCATCCCAGAGCTTATCATTATATTGTTGACCATTATTAAGCTGATCAAATAGTTGTTTTTGAATCGAAAAGCCAAATTTTTCTTGGCTATAATTTAACCATAGTTGATCAATTATTTGTAAGTCTTCACAAGGAAAAATATCTATATCTTCAACTCTTAAAAATCCATGTCTGTTACAAATTCTCAGCATAGTTTCAAAAGTTATTATATCCGCTTCTTTCCATTGCTGCCGTCTTAATAAATCTTCTAAGTTCCGATAATCGATTCCTTTGGCGCTTTTAAGCTGGATAGATGGGGGAGTTTGCGGAACGGAAATAATGGGAGATTGAATAATTGTTGCTACAGGTTGTTTTTGATTAATAATCTGGTGACTAGAAGTCTGACAAATAAATATTCTTGAGGTTAGATGATAGATAATATAACTTCCTTCTCCCTTATAACCGTAGCGTATTAGCGGCAAATGACCTTGAGGTGCTTGCAAACTATAATTAATATCTTGCCAATTCCAACTATTATTTTTTTGCCAGCCTACCAAACTGCCAAAAATATCCCAATTTCTTTCATTATATTCTTCCATGCCACCGATTTCTCGATAGATTTGCCCCTGCACAGAAAAGCCAAATTTTCCGTTACTGTAATAAACCCATAATTGGTCAATAGTTCGCAAATCCTCGCAGGGAAATTTCTGTATATCTTCATCTCTTAACCAGTCTTTGACACGATTAGTTACTTTTCGCACCAAGTTCGCAGTTTCCTCGTCTGCTTCTTTCCATTGCTGCCGTTTTAATAAATCCTCTAAGTTCCGATAATCGATTCCTTTGGCACTTTTAAGCTGAATAGATGGGGGAGTTTGGGGAACGGAAATAATGGGATTAACGGGTTTTTGAATATTTGTCTGGGGTATAGATACTGATGTTTTTATCTGCAAAGCTGACAACACTTCCGAGGCGGATTGATAGCGTTTTTTTGTGCCGAACTCGATTAATTTATCCAGAATATTCCCTAACTCATTACTAACAGGATTATTAACTAACCACTGTCGCCATACCCATTGGTGTTCCCCCCCATCGAATAAATCAAAGGGAGATATTCCAGTTAATAAATAAAGGCAAGTTACACCCAAACTATACAAATCACTGGCATTAACTGCCTTGCCATTTCCCTGTTCTGGGGCAATATATTCAGCAGAACCGATAATTGTTCCTGTCATGGAACGATTTAAAGGACTGACAAATTTTGCTGCGCCAAAGTCCACTAAAATCAATTTATTATCGCTTTTTCTGCGAATAATATTTTCGGGTTTAATGTCGCGATGAATTACTTGTTTACTATGAATAAATTCTAGA
>NZ_JADBUZ010000116.1:0-33979 GCF_020245305.1 Microcystis sp. M20BS1
CATGGCTATCATTCTAGCAAATAGAGAGAATTCTTGTCCATTAAGAAATGTTACAAATTACATGGGTACATTAAGAAAAGTTAAGGAGCGTATCCATTGATGGATAAGGGTTTTCGGCTATTATAGTATATATGTATGGGGGAAGTTCAGCTAGAAGAACAAGATGCTACTCATTTTTGTTGGATCCGCGATGAATTCCACAGTATGCCGGAACCTTTTTTTAGTGATAAATTAATTATCACCGGCCACACGATTACTTTTACTTTTCCGGGGGTAAGTCCGGGGCAATTAGTCGCCGGTGCCGGTTGGTTAGATATCGACACGGGAGCCTATCATCCCCACAGTAATTGGTTAACTGGATTAGATATCACTAATCGTTTGGTTTATCAGGTTAATACCAAAGATAAAACCAGGCGAAAATTCGATTTAGAAGATATAACCACCTCAATTAATCCCGCCGAAGTCTATACTAAAAGAGTGCAGCCCACCCCTTAAAAATAACTGTTATTAACAAAAATATAATTCTCGGACGGGGAATAATGTCAAATCCCCCCAGATAGCTCAGATATTAATCCCTGGATTGAATAACGCGAACCAGCAGCTTAGGCTATTGGGATTCTTTGATCGTAGGTTCTCAAGAGCGGTAAATTGAATAAAGAATTGTCCAGCTTTCCTTCACCCATGACTCTCCCCTCGGATTTTCCCCTAGAACCACCGGCTACCAATAAAGATCCCCATCGTGATTATCGCGGACTCGATCGCGATAAACTCACCCCCATGTACCAGCATTATGTGGAGGTAAAAGAAACCTATCCCAATGCCCTTTTACTGTATCGTGTGGGCGATTTTTTCGAGTGTTTCTTTCAGGACGCGGTGATTATCTCCAGAGAATTAGAATTAGTTCTCACCAGCAAGGAAGGGGGTAAAGGGATTGGGAGAGTCGCCATGACCGGGGTTCCCCACCACGCCCTAGAGCGCTATAGTCGTTTATTGGTGGAAAAAGGCTATGCAGTGGCGATTTGTGACCAAGTAGAGGATTCAACGGAAGCAGCCGCCGAAAAACGACTCGTAGAACGCGCTATCACCAAACTGCTCACCCCCGGAACCCTCACCGATGAGGGAATGTTAAACGCAAAAAAGAATAATTTTCTAGCTGCTGTGGTTATAACCGGAGAAAATTGGGGATTAGCCTATGCAGACATCTCCACCGGAGAATTCTACACCACCCAAGCCAGCGATTTAACGGCTTTAAGCCTAGAATTAACCCGGTTACAACCCTCAGAAATCCTTTTTCCCATCAATGCCCCCGATTTAAACCGTATTTTGCGCCCCGGGGAAAAATCCGACCATCTCCCCCCCTGTTTACCCGATAGTTTTTGTTATTCTCTCCGTCCCCAAAATATCTTTACTCTCACAGAGGCGAAAAATCGTCTCCTAATCACCTATAAAATGCGTTCCCTAGAGGGGATGGGCTGCGAACATTTACCCCTCGCTATTCGCGCAGCCGGAGGCCTATTAGAATACATTGAAGATACCCAAAAAGCCAATCAAGTCCCCCTACAACCTTTAAAAACCTACTCTATCTCGGAATTTTTGATTTTAGATGGGCAAACCCGTCGCAACCTTGAAATTACCCAAACGGTGCGCGATGGTAGCTTCTATGGTTCTCTATTATGGGCGATTGATCGCACTTGCACGGCCATGGGTAGTCGGGCCTTACGTCGTTGGTTACTGCAACCTCTCTTAGATTCTCGCGGTATTCGCGCCCGTCAAGATACTATCCAAGAGTTAAAGGATAATCCCTCCCTGCGCCAAGATATTCGGCAAAAATTAAGGGAAATCTACGATATAGAACGTTTAAGCGGTCGTGTAGGTGCAGGAACGGCTAATGCCCGCGATTTACTTTCCCTAGCGGCATCTTTAGTCAAATTAGCCGATTTAGCGGCTTTGGTTGCTTCGGGAAATTCGCCCTATTTGAAAGCTTTACAGCAAATTCCCGCCGATTTAGAAAAATTAGGCCAGCAGGTGATAGCGCATCTGGTGGAATCTCCCCCGCTGCATCTGAAGGAAGGGGGGGTGATTCGCCAGGGAATTGATGCCCAATTGGATGCCCTCCGGCGCGACTATCAGGAAGTAATCGATTGGTTTAAGAATCTGGAGACGACAGAAAAAGAAAGAACGGGTATTAGTAACCTTAAGGTTAATTATAACAAAACTTTCGGTTATTATATCAGTTTACCCCGCAGTAAAGCTGATTTCGCCCCAAAAGATTATGTGCGTAAGCAAACTTTAGTCAATGAGGAACGTTATATCACCACCGAGTTAAAGGAGAAAGAAAATATAATTCTGACGGCAGTAGATGAATTAAATAAGTTAGAATACGAGATTTTTAGCGATTTACGCCGTCAAGTGGCCGAATTTTCCCCAGAAATTCGGGAAGTGGCCACAAAAGTCGCCGCTTTGGATGTATTGGCAGCATTGGCAGAAATCGCCGTTTATCAGGGATATTGTCGCCCAGAAATCGCCGATGGTCGTCTTATCGATATTAAAGATGGTCGTCATCCCGTGGTGGAACAATCCCTTGGGGCCGGCTTTTTTGTGCCGAATTCGATTAATTTGGGCAATCAGGAAGGTTTAGAATACCCCGACTTGATTATTCTCACCGGTCCCAATGCTAGTGGCAAAAGTTGTTATCTGCGACAGGTGGGATTAATTCAATTGTTAGCCCAAACCGGCAGTTTTGTCCCAGCAAAGTCGGCCAAAATCTCCATCTGCGATCGCATTTTCACCCGGGTGGGGGCTGTGGATGACCTCGCTACCGGCCAATCCACCTTTATGGTGGAAATGAACGAAACTGCCAATATTCTCAATCACGCCACAGACAGATCATTAGTATTATTAGACGAAATTGGCCGGGGGACAGCCACTTTTGACGGTTTATCCATAGCTTGGTCTGTGGCCGAGTATTTAGCCACGGTACTGCAATCGCGGACGATTTTCGCCACTCACTACCACGAACTGAACGAATTAGCCTCAATTTTAGAGAATGTGGCCAATTATCAGGTAACAGTCAAAGAATTACCCCATGAGATAGTATTTTTGCACCAAGTACGACCGGGAGGTGCGGATAAATCCTATGGTATCGAAGCGGGGAGATTAGCCGGTTTACCAGCTTCTGTGATCGATCGTGCCATGCAGGTGATGGGTCAAATCGAAAAACATAGTAAAATTGCGATCGGTTTGCGTCAAGGAATTAAGAAAATTAAACCGGTTAAGTCGGATAATTCCCCCTCTCTGCAGCAGTTAGATATTTTTGATGACAGTAAGTAGGGTTTGCGGCAAAAAGTTTGTTGGTGGAGGCAGGGTGTGGGGTGTGGGGTGTGGGGTGTGGGGTGTGGGGTTTTAGCGATTTTGAGAGGGTCAATTACCTAATTTTCAGGGAAAAAGTACCTGAATTTTCCCCCCAATCACTCCCACATTTGGTACTTTTTGATTTGCCAAAAGTCTAAAAGTCTTACCCAACAAGATTTTTAGATTTATTTAGCAGACCCTAAGTAGTCGTGGACAACTCAACTTTGTGTCCTTTGTGTCTCTGTGGTTCACAAAAACAAAAAAGGCTTAATTTGGCAACACTATTAAAACTGTAAAAACTTTTTAACTTGTGTCCAAAGATTGGTAAAAGACTCTTTCATTTCCTCCTTAATTTTCCAGCGTTTAAATGCTTCTTCGTAGGCAATTCCTTGATTTTGAAAAGTTTTCCAAGCCGAGAGAGAAAGAGGTAAACCCATCAGCAAAAAGATATAAATTGCCCAAGAAATTGTTCCCGCACTAATTAAATTAATGATAATAAAAAAACTATTAATAATCAGATAGCGAACGGTTTTATTTTTTAGCTCCTCGCGACGAAAGCGATCGAATTCTTGCCGTTTATAACTGAGCATTTTTGACTCTTGCCAGTCCTTTTCCGCCGCTTCTAAGTCTTTAACTTCAATAGCTAAATCGTCGGCAATTTCTAACAACTGTTGACGGGTAATTTCTCCCCTATCCCCTTGACGGGAGATAGCCAAATAGAGAATTTCCTGCACATCCTCTTGACTGTAGGATTGGGGAGGGAAAAAATCGGGGTTTGGCATAGCGATAGAGAAAGAAATAGGTTCCTTCTCTATTATGGGCGATCGATTAGCGATTGACAGTTAGACGAGACAGGGAGTTTTTAGCTGATTTATCCATGCTTCTAAATCCTGCAAAGAGCGATCGGCATATTGACCGTAACGTTCCCGTTTATTGCGGATTTTTCTGGTAAAATTCGGCAAAATGCCAAAATTTGGCGGCATCGGTTGAAAATGTTTCGGTTCGGCACTGCTGATAAACTCAAATAATGACCCCATCATCGTTGTGGTTGGCAATGTCACCGTTTCTAATCCTAAAGCTAAACGAGCGGCATTAGTTCCCGCTAACCATCCCCCAGCGGCCGCAGCCGTATAGCCTTCCGTACCGATTAACTGTCCTGCCGCTAATAGCGTCGGTCGCGATTTAAACTGGAGACTGGAGGATAATAACTGGGGAGAATTAATAAAGGTGTTTTTGTGCATCACCCCCATGCGGACAAATTCGGCCTTTTCTAACCCCGGAATCAGACGGAAAACCCGTGTTTGTTCACCCCATTTTAAATTAGTTTGAAATCCCACCATATTCCACAATTGCCCCGCTTTATCTTCCATTCGCAACTGTATAACTGCGTAGGGACGTTGATCCGGATATCTGGGATCCACTAATCCCACCGGTTTCAGGGGACCAAAACGCATGGTATCCTCTCCCCGACTGGCTAATTCTTCGATTGGCAGACAAGCCTCGAAAAATTTGGCATTTTCTCGCTCAAAATCCTTTAATTCCGCTTGTTCTGCTTGTTTTAACTCTTGCCAGAAATGCAGGTATTGTTCCCGATCCATGGGACAATTGAGATAGGCGGCCTCACCTTTATCGTAACGGGAGGCCAGAAAAGCGATCGATTGATCAATAGATTCCCCTAGAATAATCGGACTAGCGGCATCAAAAAAGCTCAGATAGTCCAGTCCGGCAAAATTTTGCAGATCTGCGGCCAAAGCAGCACTGGTTAACGGTCCAGTGGTTAAAACGACGATACCATCCCGGGGAATTTCCGTGATCTCCTGACGTTTTAAGGTGACTAGAGGGTGGTTAGCCAAGATTTCCGTCAAATTTCGACTAAAGACCCCTCTATCGACCGCTAAAGCCCCTCCTGCGGGGACACTATGCTGATCGGCCTGGGCAATAACTAGAGAATTTAAGCGTCGTAATTCTTCATGGAGTAACCCAGTAGCGCGATCCACCGCCATGGCACCAAAGGAGTTACTACAGACTAATTCGGCTAAAAATTGGCTATGGTGGGCGGGACTAGAGCGAATTGGGCGCATTTCGTACAGGATCACGGGAATACCGGCTTGGGCTATCTGCCACGCCGCCTCAGTCCCCGCTAATCCTCCACCAATTACATGAATAGGGCGATCGATCATAGTTGGGAGAAAATGGCTAGAGTAGGATTATTTTAGCGTTAGTTCCGAGTCACCAAAAAATAGGCGGGGCTGACGGCGATCGCATAAAAATTTTGGCTGATCGCAAACTCAGGTTATAATCAAGGAAGGGATAGAATATTATATTTTATCTCGTCACGGTTTTTGCTTTCGAGAAGGTGGCAACACCGCCCCACTTTCTCACCATCTCCTTCCAGATGGGCTAGTTAGCGGTTTGACTTCTATGAACACCAATTATCTTGAGGAATACCAAAAATACCTAGCCGAATGGCAGAAAATGCTTCTGTCCGCTTGGGGTAATGGTCTTCCCACGACTACACCAGTGTTTGAGTTTCCGGAAACTTTGGTTAAATCCCTCGAATATCAACAAGAATGGGTGAAATCCTACCTAACCGCCCAAGAAACCGCCACCAAAGTTGCCCTCGATAGTCAGAAACAATTCTGGGATAGTTATTTCGGTTTTGCTCGTCAGTCCATGGCTGTAATCAATAAACCAGCTTAATTAGGGTTTGCTGAATAAATCTAAAAACCTTGTTGGACAAGGTTTTTAGACTTTTTTTCCCTCAAAAAGTGCCGACCTTTGGAGTGATTGGGGGGAAAATCCCTGGACTTTTTCCCTGAAAATTAGGTAATTGACCACCTGAAAATGGGTAAAACCCCACACCCCACACCCTACACCCCACACCCTGCCCCTAGGAAAAACTTTTTTAGCAAACCCTAGATAGTTCGATTGGTGACTTAACTTCCCTTAGAAAATGAAATTCCTCAAATACAATCCCCTCTGGCTCTGTATTTGAGGCTTTTTTGGGTTTTATTACCTTTAGGCAATCAGGGAATTTTGGGGTTTAGCAAAAATCATCCGTCCGGCCGAGGTTTGCAGTGCAGATGTCACCACTACCCGCAATTCTCCCCCTAGATAATCTTTTCCTTCTTCTACCACCACCATCGTGCCATCTTCTAGATAACCGATGCCTTGGGTGGGTTCTTTTCCTGCTTTGAGAATTTTCAGATCTAACGTATCCCCAGGCAAGTAGATCGGGCGTACTGCTTGGGCGAGATCGTTGACATTCAAGATGGTGACTTTTTGCAGATTGGCCACTTTGCTGAGATTATAATCGTTAGTGAGCAAGGTGGCGTTAATTTCTTGGGCAAGATGGACTAATTTAGCATCTACGGTGCTAATATCCTCATAATCGGCGGGATGAATGATAATGCGCTCGGGTAATTCTTGCTGCATCCGGTTTAGGATATCTAATCCGCGTCTTCCTCTAACTCGTTTTTGGTCGTTACTGCCATCCGCTAACTGTTGCAATTCCTGAAGGATAAATTGGGGGATGAGTATCTGTCCCTCGATAAATCCCGTGTCTAACAATTGTTCGATACGACCATCGATAATACAACTGGTGTCCACAACTTTGGTGGCGGCCGCTTGTAGGGTCCCTTCTGCCACTAAAATTGATTCCATACTATTGGGGTTAATCAGACGCAAAAAAGTGCGACCGTGGGTATCTGCTAAACTAACCCCCAGATAGGAAAACATAATACTGCCTAAAATAGCGATTATCGGCTTGATAAACGAGAATTCTCTGGGAATCGGGAGGAAGAAAATCGGAGCTAGGATCAGATTAGCAATCAACAAACCGATAACTAGACCGACCGAACGGGTTAAAATAACTTCGATCGGAGTTTGCCGTACTTGGGTTTCTAGACGACGATAGGTAGTTTGGGCAACTAAACCAAGAGCTAAACCAATAATTGAGGCAAAACCCGCTGATAACCAGCGTAAAGCTTCAATATTGCTGATTTGAGACTGGACAGTAACCGGCAGCAAGTCAACACCACTATAACCAATACTGGCAACAGCGAAGACGAATAGTAAAATTATGACAGCATCAAGCATGGGTATAATACCAGAGAGGATAGGGGGGAATGATGATAGAAAAATAATGAGTATGGATGCTTTTCTATTATATCTGTGGGTTTCTCCTAATTTGTGTCGGGAAAGTTGCCTCCATTCTAGGAGATGTTCTCCCCAGCCATAATACATCTTAACGAAGATAAACGAAATTACAGTAGGAGGCAGGAGGCAGGAGGCAGCTTTATTCTCCCCACACCCCACACCCCACACCCCACACCCCACACTCCCTTTTTTCCTTTTTCCTCATATAATGCCCTATTTTCACCCCGTAACCTCGGTTTATATTCATATTCCCTTTTGTCGTCGGCGCTGTTTTTACTGTGATTTCCCGATTTTTGTCGTTGGTAATCGCACCAATCCGGCGACTTTTCCCCCTGTGGTGGAGTATGTGGAAATATTACAAGAAGAAATTAGCCTTAGTCAGGGGACGGGGAAACCCCTAGAAACAATTTTTTTTGGGGGGGGGACTCCTTCCCTATTACCAGTGGAATTATTAGGATCGATTCTGGATACTTTAGCTAAAAAGTTTGATTTTGCGGCCGATATAGAAATTTCTATGGAGATTGATCCGGCTACCTTTAGTTTAGAACAATTACAGGGTTATCTTAGTGCGGGAGTCAATCGGGTTAGTTTAGGAGTACAGGCTTTTCAAGAACCATTATTACAGGTTTCTGGTCGATCGCATACCGTTAAGGATATCTATCAGGCAGTGGAATTAATTCAGGGATTGGGAATAGTTAACTATAGTTTGGATTTGATTTCGGGATTGCCACAACAAACCCTGACAGATTGGGAAAATTCCCTAGAAAAAGCGATCGAACTGCAACCGGCCCATCTTTCCTGTTACGATTTGGTCTTAGAAGCGGTTACTCCTTTCGGTAAACAGTATCAACCGGGGAAAAAACCCTTACCCGATGATGAAACCACGGCGAAAATGTATGTTTTAGCCAGTGAAAAACTAGCTTTAGCCGGTTATCAACATTACGAGATTTCTAACTATGCTAAACCGGGTTATCAATGCCGACATAATCGAGTTTACTGGGAAAATCGTCCCTATTACGGTTTTGGTATGGGGGCCGCTAGTTATCTTCATCAACAACGTTTTACCCGTCCGCGCAAAAGTCGCGACTATTTCGCTTGGGTAAAAGAAGGCTGCCCAATTGACGTGGAGAAAAATAGTTTTATCGATGATCTTCTCGAAACCTTAATGCTAGGGTTAAGGTTAGGGTCAGGGGTGAGTTTACCCGCGATTGAAGCTAATTTTGGTCCGGAAATCAAAAAAGCAATTTTAGAGGTCTTAGAGCCGCATAAACAGCGTAATCTAGTAATAATTGAGGGGGATACCAGGGTAAGATTAAGCGACCCCGAAGGTTTTTTGTTTTCTAATATCGTTTTAACCGATTTATTCGATCGCTGGCAATAGTCAGGAACTATATTTTACTAGCGATAATAGATAGCTAACCAAATACAAGGGGGATTATTGCTAGTAAATTCGACGCGGTGTTTTTGGTGAGGAGGAATCAGGAGATAATCCCCCGCTTGCAGATTAACTTTGTTGCCATCTTCATAACTAATCTCAGCAAATCCCTGTAATAAAATCACCCATTCAAACTCAGATTGATCGTACCATTGACCCCGGGGAGTGGTTTGACCGGTGGAAATAATTCTTTCTAGACGAATAGCCTGACTTTGAGCTAAAATTTCCAGAATTTCTCGGTCGGGAATTAGTTCAGGTAAATCAAAAATTGAAGCTGCTATCATTAGTTATGATCCCTTTCTGGATGAAAATCTTTAATCACCGTCGGTATTGCTGTTAAAATTTTCTCAACGATATCAGTAGGTGTATCTAGGTCAGAAACAACAATCCTAATATCTGCTTCTGCATAAAGTCCTCGTCTTTGTTCTAATAATAATTCCAGTTTACTTTCTAAATCAGTGGACTGAAGCAAGGGACGAGAGGTATCTTGTTTTAAACGTTTAACCAAGACTTCGAGGGGAACATCTAACCAAATCATTAAACCGTGACGAAGATAACTCCAATTCATCGGTTTTAAAACCATCCCTCCCCCGGTGGCAATCACAGTTTTAGTCAGAGAGGATAATTCGGCCAAAACTTGGGTTTCTAACTCCCGAAAAGTCGCTTCTCCCTCGTCGGCAAAAATTTCCCTGATTTTCTTTCCCGCGACCCTTTCTATTAATATATCTGTATCAAAAAAACGATATTGTAACCGTCGGGAAAGCAACTCTCCCAGGGTGGATTTGCCAGATCCCATCATTCCTAGCAAAAAAACACTTAATCCCCGTAAGGAGTTAAAATCCGTTGAATTGTCCATAGTTAAAATTTAGCTGAATGTAGTCCTCGCTACTCAGGGACGATGTTTTGATAAGCATTTGGGAGTGAAAACCGCGAGATGGAATCAGAAAATCTTCTCAGAACCCCCATTGACACCGACATCGTGTCAGAATCTGGATAACCATGATACCATCTTGGTAATTAATGGACAAAATCAGCTTGATTAATTTAATCAAGTGGTGTGGGGAGTGTGAACACAGGAGTCTAAAATTCATGTCCAATCAACCAGCAAACTTTCCGGGTAATAGAAATCAACTCAAACCGATTAAAGTCGGGGTTATCGGGGTCGGTAACATGGGACAACACCATAGTCGCATCCTGAGTTTATTAAAAGACGTGGAATTCGTCGGGGTGGCCGATGTCAACGTCGAAAAGGGTCTGGAAACTGCCAGTAAATACCGAGTCCGTTTTTTTGAAAATTATTTAGATCTCTTACCTAGGGTAGATGCGGTTTGTCTCGCTGTCCCCACGCGGTTACACCATCGAGTCGGGATGGACTGTCTGCAAGCGGGAGTACATACCTTGATCGAGAAACCGATCGCCGCTAGTATTAGTGAAGCGGAATCTTTAGTCAATGCGGCAGCCGATCATGATTGTATTCTGCAAGTGGGTCATATCGAGCGTTTTAATCCCGCTTTCCAAGAGTTATCGAAGGTCTTGAAAACCGAGGAGATTTTAGCGATTGAATCCCATCGCATGAGTCCCTATTCCCAGCGCGCTAATGATGTGTCGGTGGTGTTAGATTTAATGATCCACGATATAGATTTAATTTTAGAATTAGTCGCCGCTCCCGTGGTGAAATTAACCGCTAGTGGTAGTCGCGCTGCCACTGATTCCGGTTATCTCGATTATGTCACTGCAACCCTTGGTTTTAGTAATGGAGTAGTGGCTAATTTAACCGCTAGTAAGGTGACTCATCGCAAGATTCGTCGTTTAGCAGCCCACTGTAAAAATTCTCTCACGGAAGCGGATTTTCTCAATAATGAAATCCTCATTCATCGGCAAACCACCGCTAACTATAGCACCGATTACGGTCAAGTTCTCTACCGTCAAGATGGTTTAATTGAAAAAGTTTATACTAGCAATATTGAACCTCTACACGCGGAATTAGAACATTTTGTTCATTGTGTGCGCGGTGGGGACCAACCTTCTGTCGGTGGGGAACAAGCTTTAAAAGCTTTACGATTAGCTAGTTTAATCGAACAAATTGCCCTTGATGGTCGCGTTTGGCAACAATCGGACTGGAATTATCAATATCTTAATTCTCCCGTGATTACTGCTTCTTAATTGTTTTTACCCCAATTCTTTAAATGAGAGAATTGGGGTGAAGAACCAAAATTAGTTATCTGGAAAACTTTTTAAACATTTTTCTGAGGATTTTTTTCCACAGAATTGACTTTCACAGGGAACTCCATCACCGTCTCCATCCATTTTGACATTGGGGCAATTTCTCAAGAAAAAAGTCGCTTCTGCACAGGATGTCATCTGCGAACAGTGAGTTCTACCATCGCACCGAAACTGTGGAGAAGGACTAGGTTTTTTCTGGGGAGTGGGACGATTATTGTTGTTAGCTACGGCTAAATTATTGAGGGTTTGATTGCCAGAAATTGGTGATTTTATTGATATTTGTTCGCTCAGAAAACCCAGAATTAAAATAACAATTAATTTTTTCATAAAATGCTTGCCTGATTCTCTGCTCTTATCATAGTAACAGATAGGAGACAGGATAATAAATCAGAGTTATTCCCCGTTTCCTATTCCCCCTATTTAGAGTAAAATTTCCCTGTGTTGAATTGCTAATTTATGGGCGGGAAAACCTTCGTACTCGGCTAAAGTTTTCGTGGTTTCTTTTAACTTTTCAAAGCCTTCAGGGGTGACATAAGCCAAAGTGGAGCGCTTGAGAAAATCATAAACCGAAACCGCGGAATAGGAACGGGCAAAACTTCCCGTCGGCAGCACAGCATTGACTCCGATGGCGTAGGTAGCCATAGAGGAAGGAGTATGATTTCCCAGGAGAATTTCGCCAGCATTTTTAATCTTGCCCAGAATGGCAAAAGGATTACTAACTAAAAGCTCTAGATGTTCCGGGGCGTACTCATTGACAAAATCGAGGGATTGCTGCAAACTATCGGTTAAAATTATGCCCCCATAGGCGGCTAAACCCGCCTCACAGAATTCCCGTCGCCAATCTGGGAGTTTTTGCAGGTATTCCTGAGCGTATTCACTAGCAGCGATCGCTAAATCTTCACAGTGGGTGACTAATAAAGCCGCCGAATCCGCCCCGTGTTCCGCTTCAATTAATAAATCCAAGGCCGCTAAACGGGCATCGGTGGACTCATCGGCCAAAACTATCGACTCACTTGGACCTGCCGGCAAACCCACATCCACAGTGCCGAACAGTAACCGTTTGGCCGCCGCCCCATAGACGCTGCACGGACCGGTAATTTTGTCAACCCTTTTGATATTTTTTGTTCCCAAAGCCAAAGCAGCGATCGCTTGTACGCCCCCTAACTTATAAATTTCTCTGACTCCAGCCATGCGTGCCGCCACCAGAGACACTGGCTCCACGTTGCCCTGTTTATCGGGGGGAGTGCAAACGACAACTCTTTCCACTCCTGCCACCATTGCTGGTATAGCTAACATTAACATCATCGAGGGAAAAGCACCGCGGCCCCGGGGAACGTATAAACCCACATTGGGGATAGGAGAGATTTTTTCGCCAGCAAAGACACCGGCTTCAATTTCTGCCAGTTGTATTTCTTCCGGCATTTGGCGACGATGTACCTCTTGAATATTCCGAAAAGCCTGTTCAATGGCGGTTTTTACTTCTGGTTCAATTAACTGAAAAGCCCGCTCAAATTCTGCCTCGTTGACTTTGATATTTTCTACCGTCGCACCTTCGTAGTCAAAACGCCGCACATAGTCCACAACGCCGGCATCCCCCCGTTCGCGGATGGTTTCTATCACCGTTTGAGCGACTTTTAGGGCGTTATCAATATCTAACTCGGCTCTTTTCTGAAGTTTTGCCCGTTCCGCATCACTTAATTGCGAAAGTTTTAATATTCTGACCACTATTGCTGCTCCTACTGCCCCCGTCCTCTCAAGAATAGCGGGGAATCTGAATCTTTTTTGATTATAATGCAGATCATGTTTAAGCTCTCTTGCTGTTCTGTAAATGCGATCGCTCTTAGTTTATTATGGGGGGCGATTGGTCCGGTGTGGGCAGAAACGGATTTAGACCTAGATCCGAAAATTCGGCAAGAAAGCCCGGTTTTAGAGCGTTGGTTAGAAAAAATACCCGATATCGCCGAAGATATTCGCCGCGATCCCAGTTTTCGCACTCGTATCCGCTTGGGATATGCAGAGTTTCCTTCTAGCGATAATTCCAGTGGCGTGATTTTGGGGGTAGAAGATGTGTTTTTTGGTCAAACCAGTTTAACCCTAAGCGGCGATTATCAGACGGCTTTTAACGGCAAAAGGACGGCAATAGGAGGAAATTTACAATACTATCTCCTCCCTTTGGGTGATTATGTCAATCTAGCTCCCATGGTGGGCTATCGTTACATTCAAACAGGAAATTACAGCACCGATGGGCTTAACTTAGGATTAAAGCTCAAATTAGCCCTTTCTCGCACGGGAGCCGCAGATATCACCGTCAGTCAGAGTTTTATCTCCCCCGGTGGTGATAACGAGGTGGGATTGACTACTCTTTCGGTTGGTTATGCGATTACTTCTAATTTACGTTTAGCTGCCGATATTCAAGCCCAAAATTCCCGCGCTCGCAAAGATAGCTCCGTGGGAATTTTACTGGAATGGCTGCCCTAATTAGGTTCGTAGGGGCAGCGTGTGGGGTGTAGGGTGTAGGGTTTTACCGATTTTTGGGACGTTTGGCAAAGCTGGGTAAAAAAAGGAATTGGGAGAAAAAATTTTAATTCTGCGTCAAGGATGTTGCAAGGTGACTGGGCAACATTTGGGAATTCTGCTCAAATGCCCCTATCATGAGGTTGACTTTACTACCGATCGAGTTTAAAACTTATATAATCGTGGGTTTGAGGAGTGAAAAAAGTGAAAAAAGTTAATTTTAACGGCCAACCTTTCCATTTTATCGGTATTGGCGGCATTGGGATGTCAGCCCTCGCTTATATCTTAGCCAAACGCAATTTACCCGTGTCTGGCTCCGATTTACGTCCTACTCATATCACCCAACGGCTACAGGGAGCGGGAGCGCAGATTTTCCACCGTCAAGAGGCAAATAATTTAGCTTTATTTCATTCTCCTGGCCTTCAAAACAGTAGCCAAACAGTTCCGCAAGTAATCTGCTCCACGGCGATTAATGACCATAACAAGGAATATCAAGCGGCCAGAGACTTAGGATACCCAATTTTTCACCGTAGCGATGTTTTAGCGGCTTTAATCGCTGATTACGACAGTATCGCCGTCGCTGGCACCCACGGAAAAACCACCACTAGCAGCCTAATCGGTTACGTTTTGTTAGAAGCGGGATTAGACCCCACGATCATTGTCGGTGGTGAGGTGGACGCGTGGGAAGGTAACGCTCGTCTTGGTCAAGGTCGTTTTTTAGTGGCAGAGGCCGATGAGTCCGATGGTTCCCTAACCAAGCACGCCCCGAAAATCGGCGTAATCACTAATATTGAGCTAGATCACCCCGATCATTACCAGAATTTAAGCGAAGTTATCGATACTTTCCGTGAATTTGCCGATCAGTGCCAGATTTTAGTCGCTTGTTTAGATTGTGACACGATCGCCGAGCATTTCCGTCCGACAATCAGTTATAGTCTCGATCCCGAAAAAGGTGCGGATTACACCGTCAGCGAGATTATCTATGAACAGGGAATGATGAAAGCTTCCGTCTGGGAAAAAGGCAGTTATCTGGGACAAATGGAGGTGAAAATCCCGGGGCAACATAATATTAGTAATGCTTTGGCAGTGGTTGCCATCGGACGTTATCTCGGTTTAGAATTTGCTGTTATTGCCGATGCGATCGCTACTTTTGCCGGAGCAAAACGCCGTTTTGAACACAAGGGAGAAGCAAACGGCATCACCTTTATCGATGATTATGCCCACCATCCTAGCGAATTGTTGGCCACGTTAGCGGCTGCAAAATTGAAGGTAGAAGGCAAACAGTACCAACGTTCGATCGCCATTTTCCAACCCCATCGCTACAGTCGCACCACTGCCTTTTTGGAGGAATTCGGCTCCGCTTTCAGTTCCGCCGATGTGGTAGTCTTAACGGATATTTATAGTGCCGGGGAAGTGAATATCGATCACGTCACCGGGCAGCAAGTGGTCGAACAGGTGAGAAAACACCATAAAAATGCCTACTATCACCCTGAATTGAGTTCTTTAGGTCAATTCCTGCTAGAAATTCTCCAACCAGGGGATCTGGCTCTGTTCCTCGGCGCTGGCAATCTCAATCAAGTTATCCCCGAAATGCTCTCTCTTTACCGCGAACAATTAGCGGTTAGAGTATAGGATTCAGTTATCAGTAATCAGTAATCAGTAATCAGTTATTATGTTTACTGATTACTGATTACTGTTCACTGAAAATGCTCCCCAACCCCCTAAAACCCTATGATTAAAACCTCTGTTTCTCTAGCTGATTTCACTTCCTACCGGGTGGGGGGAAGAGCGCAATGGTATGCCGAACCAGTTAATCTAGAGGAATTAAGAGAAGTGTTCGCTTGGTGGCGATCGCAAGATTTACCCTTGACTGTTTTGGGGGCTGGTTCAAATTTACTAATCAGCGATCGAGGTTTACCCGGACTTGTCCTCAATACTCGCCATCTGCGATCGAGTTGTTTTGATGCCGAAACTGCTACGATTACAGCAGCGGCGGGGGAACCCCTGCCAAAAATAGCTTGGAGAGCGGCAAAACGGGGCTGGAGGGGCTTAGAATGGGCGGTGGGTATCCCCGGGACGGTGGGGGGGGCTGTGGTGATGAATGCGGGCGCACATACCTCCTGTGTGGCGGATCGATTAGTGCGGGCGCTGGTATTAAATCCCGATGGTCAGTTAGAAACTTTAAGCAAAGAAGATTTAAATTATAGTTATCGCAGTTCTTCTCTGCAAGGGGATCAACGTTTAGTTGTCGAAGCCACATTTCAGTTAGAAGCTACCGATAATCACGAGGAAATAATGGCAATTACTACCCATAATTTACGCCATCGCAAAAGTACCCAACCCTATGATCGTCCTAGTTGTGGTAGTGTTTTCCGCAATCCTAAACCGCAATATGCTGGGGCTTTAATTGAGGGAATGGGATTAAAAGGTTATCAAATTGGTGGGGCGCAAGTATCAGAATTACACGCTAATTTTATCCTGAATATTGGTTCAGCAAAAGCCTCGGATATTCTGCGTTTAATTCGTCATGTGCAGGAACAAGTGTTCGATCGCTGGTCCCTCTGGTTAGAACCAGAGGTGAAAGTTTTAGGGGAATTTGACGGGATTTAACTATTTTTCTCGATAACGGTTGAACTCAGCCACGATGGGATCGAGTGCGACGGCAAATATTTTTATAATCCTCTAGCATGGTGCGTTCCCCAAAAATCTATTGGTGGAGCGGTAGGAGCCACATTAGGGAACGCACCCTACAAGATTGCGATCATACTGACAGTGGGAGCAGTCTAACGGTGGAGTTATACGCCGTTGGAAGCAGGTCTTCGATCATTACACTTGAATGATATCAAAGCTTTCTTTGTTTGTAATCCGATAAAACAGGAAATCTGAATCGATTGTGAGAATTTGCCGATATCCTGTCTTTTCAGCTACCAAGACCAGGGTTGCATCCGCCAAGTCCATGGGGCGATCACGGTATTGCTCCATCAATGCCAACAAACGACTGTAATCACTTTCCTGAATATCGTAAACCACCAGCAGTTTGTCTAAAAGAAGCTGTCCCAGTTGTTTTTGCATTTGCCAACCACCCCGATGCAGCGCAAGGTACATGGCTTCGGTCAGGCATGACCAAGTTGTTAAAAGGGGCGTTTCTAATCGGAGGACTGCGTTTTTATAGGCGTTATGCTGAGACTGAGTTCGATCTACAAGACAAAGTAGGACTCCGGCATCGCACAGGATCATAGATCTAGTCCTTGTTGCCGATATTTTTTGAGCAGGAGTTGCTGATAGTTGCTGACTGGTTGAAGTGGCGTTACGTCTAAATGATCCACCGTCTCAAACCATTGTGACCATCTCTCGACAATTTTTTCAGCAGTTTGGCTGGTATCAGGTTTAGCTTGATGTTTGTGGATAATACAATCAATGAAGTCACTCACCTCTTGCAAGAGTGGCTCGGAGAGTTGGTGCAATTTGGCGATCGCAGTATCACGAGTTGTCATAGGAACTCCTCTATACAGTTTTCTTTATTGTGAGCGTAACGTTAATCGCGTTTAGTTCCTAAGCTATCACGATTTTAAATTGCTGGTTGATAGGAGAGAACAGTACAGGGATTGCCGGGGATTTAGCTAAACGGAAACTTTCCGTATATCGCGCCCAAAAGCGTGTTATCCAGATTAGCCTACTGCTAGTGGAGCGGTAGGAGCCACATTAGGGAACGCACTCTACAAGATCGGCGATCACACTGATTAGCTTTCGTCGGTCGGAGTGCATTGGGGTTGTTATGCTGTGTCACCAACAGATATGATGCGCCAATCACCTTATGGAATAAACAACCGACCAGCCCCCATATAGTCTTGGATATCGATCACAATTTCTACAAGCCTTTCAACGCAGCGTTCTCGATAGTCAGATTCATTGACCCTATCCGGATCGCCAATCGTAATGATCGGAAATGAAGTCGGTTGATTTTCTTCACGCATTACTTGTTCCAACGAGTCTTCACCCTTCGCATTCCGGTTTGCCGTAAGTAAGAGCATCCCGTTGGTTTGGGCAAATCTCCAAACTACTCGATCATTGCTGTCTGCGGGTAAGCCAACGTCTTCAAATGTCCTCAACCGAATTAGAGCGAGATCTAATAACCCGCTAACAACAAGACTTCCAGAGATCAGAATTGCCTGCCGATTCAAGTTGTAATCAGCCAGAACAATCATTGCTTCTTCGCTTCCCGCTTTGCTCTCCGTTCCTGAAGTTTAGCTCTAACCGCTTCATAGCCTGGACGAGGAGGAGTAGCAGCGATCCGAGCAAAACGTTCGCGATTCCTCTCTTCCCAAAATTGTTTAGTTTCTGCGGCAGTCTTTAAAACCTCCTGATATTCCGCTTCCACTTCTGTTCGATGTGTTTCAATGTAGGAAAGGGCAGCATGAATCTGAGCATCTGTAAGATTGAAGGCATCACGAATAAACTTGGGTGGATACTGAGCTTTGAGATAATCGATTACGTCATACAGAGTAATACGAGTATCCGCAATTGTAAGCCCTCGCTCTGTGCGGATTATAGCTGTTTGTCCATTCGATGCCAGTGCCATAGCAGTCTTAGCTTTTAATCATTTAATTCCATAGTAGCGCACAAAAAAAGCAAGGGGAGCCAACGCCCCAGTTCTCGAAACATCAACTGCTAATCATTCAGCCATAATAAACCTCCTTTGCGGTTTTGACGCGGCATAACGTTCTAATTGAGCCGCCGCAGACAATCTGTAATTTTTGCAGGTATTTTTTGTAAAGTCGGCTCCAACGCAGTGTTAGACGACACTTACTTTGCGGATTTCTACGCTGCCTTCTTCAAATACTTGAACTGTGAGTTGATAGCCTTCCATTAATGACATTCCAACTAGAGGTTCGGAATCAGCTTCATCAATTGGTATGGTTAAATAATCTCCGTCCCAAATTACGACGGCTTCATAGACATTAAAAACGCATTCGCTACCATCACCAAGAATAGCGCGTCCTCGTCTTTTCCATTTCAGGTTTAGCTGATCGATTAGGTCTGGTGGCAATGAAAGCCAACCATTAAAACCTGTATCAATGATCGCATCTTGCGCGTAAATATTTCCTTCAGAGTCACATATCGAAAGTGAAATAATCGCCTCAAAATCCGCGTTAACGATTCCTGCGATCATACTAATCTCTTTGTACGTCCACCAAATCGGCGAACATAACGAGAACCGACTCGAACAATCCAGATTTGAGCATCTGGGTGACGGGCTTCGAGTCTATTGCAAGCAGGTATTTCACGCGCATCAATTTCAAAGTCGCCAGTTTCAAGGTCAATTGCTACAATTTTGCCCTGATTACCCAATTCGACTTGTGGACGTATTTGAGTTTGATAAATCAGATCGCCACGTTGGGCAAATTCTTCTTTGCTATAGCGGGGTTGATGGATTGTCATTGGCTTGACCCTGTGGCAACTTTTGCCCTCTATTTTAACCTAAACATCGGGAATCTTTGCTAACATTCCCCAACTGGTCCCACAAGAGCGGCATCGCACTTAAACCCACAGCTTTAATCAATGGGCATGGTGCGTTCCCCAAAATTGATCGCTGGATCAGTGGGACTTGCATTAGGGAACGCACCCTACAAGATCAGCGATCGCTCTATTGATTATGCGGAAACTTTCCGTATATCACGCCCAAAAGCGTGTTAGCCAGATTAGCCTACTGCTAGTGGAGCAGTGGGAGCCACATTAGGGAACGCACCCTACGGCTAACGTTCCCATTAGACCGCGCTGCTACGGCAATGCATTCTTATTAAGAGTTAGAATTGCTGTAAAAACTAACCCTTCTAATTCTAGAATCGTCTAATGGATATTCATTACATTAATCAAGGAAAGCGTGGAAAAGTAGGTCTTTGCAATATTTGTAAACAATCAGCTTCTCTAAGCTGGGATCACGTCCCACCAAAGAGAGGTTTTGATTTGAAGCCTGTTGAGCAGATCACGATTGTACAACGTTTGACTGTCCACCCTGAAGAACAGAAACGTCTTATTTCACAGAATGGTGTGAAGTATCGAACCCTTTGCGAACAATGTAATACACGCTTGGGGCGTCGCTACGACCCAGTTCTTAATAGCTTTGCTCTTGGAGTAGGCAGGATTCTTAAATCAATTGTGGAAGTTCCACCAATGATTCATTACAAGACGCAACCAGCAAAATTGATTAGAGCTATTCTTGGTCATTTAGTTGCAGCGAAGGGAGTTATAGACCATAATGTTGTTGATCAGAAAATACGCGAATTTCTGTTTGATGATCAAGCTCAGATCCCTGAAGAAATTAAAATTTTTTACTGGATTTATCCATATGAAGAAATTGTGGTTGTTCGTGATGTCATTATGCCTGCGGTCAGAGGAAACTTAAGTGAATTTAGTGAACTTGGAACCTTTAGCATCCTTAAATATTTTCCAGTAGCTTACGTGGTTTGCAATTTAGAACAATATGAAGGACTCGACGAATTAACAACCTATCGTGATCTCAAGCTAGAAGAGACTGCTGAGATTCCACTTCGCTTAACTGACATAAAACATTCTGAATGGCCAGAGATGATTGATGAGGGAAACTTTATGGCAGGCGGATTGAATCTAAACAGTTCTGTTCACGCTCGCCCAAAAAAACCAAAAGCATGACTTCCCCACAAACAACTTTTGCATACTGTCTCAACCGAGAATTGGCGGTCTAACTATTGATTATACGGAAAATTTCCGTATAACACTCCTGAAAGTAATGATATGGGTCAACTTTCGGCATCTCACCCCATTTAGGCGCGATCGCCAAAACTTTTCCGTATATCGCGCCCAAAAGCGTGTTAGCCAGATTAGCCTACTGCTAGTGGAGCGGTAGGAGCCACATTAGGGAACGCACCCCACGGCGATGGCTACCACACTAATTATATACTAGACGGATTTTTTCCATACAACACCCCAAATACGGATTTTCTGGCTCTTCGTTACTTTTTATGGTTCGATAGGGTGGCATAAATAAACTAAATCCTTATCTGGCAAGAGATTTAATTGATTAGTTCGCTCTAGATCAAAAACAATTGACAAAAATCGCCAAACGTCTTTCTCTATAAGGGTTCCATCCCTTATAACCCCCGTACATTGCATAACACAAACCAAAGAACCCATTTCGTCGTCGTGCCTAGAATTTTATTGTCTAGTACAGGCCAGCTATCGTAGCACGATCGATTTAACTTGACTAGGAATGGATAAAGGCAAATAATCAATTAATCGATCGAGATCAAGACTCAATGTCTGATAACTTGTTATTGGTGGGGTAGGGAATCACCTAAGTCACCCTGTTGAATTATTGATTGTCATTAAAAATGTTTAAGCGATCGCTTTTCTTGCCCCTGTTAATTTTATCCCTTAGTTGTACGCTGCTTTTTAGTGCTTGTCGTCAACAAACAGCTAATAATCCCCCAGCAACGACCAATAATAATTCAGAAACTTTAAAACTTTTATATTGGCAAGCACCGACGATTTTAAATCCCCATCTCTCCACGGGATTTAAAGACTCAGAAGCGAGTCGCATTACCTTAGAACCTTTGGCTAGTTTCGATGAAAAAGGGGAATTAGTTCCTTTTTTAGCGGCAGAAATTCCTACTATTGAAAATGGGGGAGTTGCCCGGGATGGTAAATCGGTGACATGGAAGCTAAAAAAAGATATTAAATGGTCAGATGGTACTCCTTTTACTGCCAAAGATGTCATCGCTACCTATAATTTTATCACCAATCCGAAAACTGGTTCCACTAGCGCCGGCAATTATGAAATAGTTAAAAGTGTAGAAGCGATCGATCCCCATACAGTTAAAATAACTTTTAAGCAAGTTAATCCCGCTTGGTCATTAGTTTTTGTGGGGACAGAAGGGATGATTTTACCAGCACATCTCTATGAAAAGTATAGCAATGAAACAGCACGCCAGGCCCCTGCTAATTTATTACCGGTGGGAACTGGCCCCTATAAAGTGGTAGAATTTAAACCGGGAGATACGGCGGTTTATGAACCAAATTCTTTCTTTCGAGAAGCGGATAAATTGGGTTTTCAAAGAATAGAATTAAAAGGAGGAGGTGATGCCACTTCGGCGGCACGAGCGGTTTTACAGACACAGGAGGCGGATTATGCCTATAATTTGCAAGTAGAGGCTAAGGTTTTAAGTGATTTAGAAAAAGCGGGTCGGGGTCAGTTAATATCTAGTTTCGGTTCTTTGATTGAAAGAGTTTTATTTAATCTGAGCGATCCTAATCAAGCTACTCCTGAAGGTGAGAGGTCTAGTATTAAGTTTCCCCATCCTTTTTTGAGTGATGTGAAAGTAAGAGAAGCTTTGTCGTTAGCCGTTGATAGAGATACTATTGCCACGCAACTTTATGGTATTACTGGGAAAACAACTCCTAATTTTATTGTGATGCCATCGGAATATAATTCGCCCAATACTAGCTATGAATTTAATCTAGAAAAGGCTAAGAAATTACTAGATGATGCGGGATGGAAAGATAGTAATGGTGATGGTACTAGGGATAAAAATGGGGTAGAAATGAAATTAGTTTTTCAAACCACTGTCAATCCTCTCCGTCAGAAAACCCAAGAAATTATCAAACAAAGTTTACAAGCGATCGGGGTAGGAGTAGAATTAAAAACTGTTGATGCCAGTATTTTCTTTTCTAGCGATCCTGCTAACGATGACACGGTAGAAAAGTTTTATGCTGACCTACAAATGTACACTACCGGTAATAATAGTCCCGATCCGAAAGCCTATTTTAAAACCTTTACCTGTAGCGAAATTCCCCAAAAAGCTGATGGTTGGGCCGGGGATAATTATGCTCGTTATTGTAATCCTGAATACGATAAATTATGGCAAGCTTTTAGTCAAGAATTAAACCCAGAAAAACGGCGAGAAATAGCGATTAAAATGAATGATATGTTAATCAATAATTTTGTGATTATTCCCCTAGTTCATCGTGCCGATGTGGTGGCAATTAGCAATAGTTTGTCAGGGTTTGAATTAACTCCCTGGGATAGAAATACTTGGAAGATCAAAGACTGGAAGCGTAGTAAATAAATGCTCAAATATTTTCTGAAAAGATTATTATTTTCGATTCCCACTCTTTTAGCTATTAGTATGGTGGTTTTTGGCATTTTGGCCCTAGCGCCGGGGGATCCGATGGGGGAATTTGCCGCTAATCCCGCTATCACCGAAGCGGTGCGAGAAAATATTCGCAAAAGTCTCGGATTAGATCAACCCCTTCCCGTGCGTTACGTCAAGTGGTTGTTAGCATTTCTTCAAGGAGATATGGGCTATTCTTTCACCAGTCGCAGCCCAGTTTTTACCCTCATTTGGCAGCGTTTACCCACAACCCTCTGGATTGTTGGTATTGCCTATATTTTCGGGGTTTTAATCGCTTTTCCTTTGGGCATAATTTCAGCAGTCAAGCGCTATTCTTGGTTAGACAAAATCATCTCTACTTTTTCCCTACTTGGCTTTTCTTTACCCACTTTTGTGACGGGATTATTATTAATTATTATCTTTAGTGTACAGTTAAACTGGCTACCATCTTTTTATAACAGTACCCTAGAAATCCGTGATTTTAATAGTTTGGTCGAGCAGGTTAAACAGTCAATTATGCCCATAACCGTATTAAGCTTATATCAAGGGGCGATGTTGATGCGTTTCGTGCGTTCTTCCGTAACTGAAGAAATTCACCAAGAGTACGTTAAAACTGCCTTAGCCAAGGGACTAACTAATTTTTCTGTCCTAACTAAGCATATAGTTCGCAATGCTTTAATCCCCGTTGTCACCCTGATTGCTCTCGATATTCCCTCAATTTTTACCGGTGCTTTAGTCACAGAACAAGTGTTTCGTGTACCGGGTATCGGTGCTTTATTAATTGATTCTATTTCCCGCAGTGATACCCCCGTAGTGATGGCGATTACCTTTATCTATGGGATTTTAATTGTTATCTTTAACTTAATTGCCGATTTAACCTATAGTTGGCTCGATCCGCGAGTCAGATATTAACTATGAACATCATGCGATCCTTACACACGGCGATTTTAGTCACCGATCTAGAAAAAGCTGTTAACTTTTACGAAAATGTTCTAGGATTGACTAGAATTGATCGCCCTTTTCAATACGATGGGGTTTGGTATCAAGTGGGAGATTATCAAATTCATTTAATTGTCGATACCAATTATCAAAACTACCGTCCCAATCCCCAAAAATGGGGACGCAATCCTCATATTGCCTTCGCTATTGATGACGTGACAGCCATGGGTAACTATCTAGAAAGTCAAGGTTATACAATTCAAATGAGTGCCTCGGGTAGAAAGGCATTATTTGTCAGCGATCCCGATGGTAATATCCTAGAAATGAGCCAAATTTAGCCTGAAAAATTCCCCAATATGTTAGACCAATTACAGACTCAACTCTATCACCTTGAACAATACGCCGATCGCTTAGTGACTTCCCAACTAACTCACCTTAGTTTTGTCAGTATTGCCGTGATTTTTCTAGCCGGTTTACTTACCAGTCTTACCCCCTGTATGCTGTCGATGTTGCCGATTACCGTCGCTTATATCGGGGGTTACGAAAATCAAGGTCGTTTAGCGGCTTTTTGGCAGTCCACATGGTTTTCCCTGGGATTAGCTACCACCTTAGCGGGATTGGGACTAATTGCCGCTACTTTAGGGAAAGTCTATGGACAGGTGGGGATCGGTTTACCAATTATCGTCAGTGCGATCGCTATTTTGATGGGGTTAAACCTCTTGGAATTATTACCCCTGCGCTTCCCCTCCCTTGGCGCTACCGATTGGATTACCGGCGATTTTCCCCCGATTTTGCGGTCCTATCTTCTCGGTTTAACATTTGGTTTAATCGCCTCTCCATGTAGTACACCTGTTCTAGCAACTCTATTGGCATGGGTGGCAAATACGGGGGATTTAAGCTTAGGAGGGGGATTATTGTTATCCTACACTGCCGGCTATGTTTTACCGCTAATTATCGTCGGTTCTTTTACTGCCTCGCTGAAAAGCTTTCTTTCCCTGCGTCAATGGTCCGGGTGGATTAATCCTGTCAGTGGGGTTTTATTAATCGGTTTTGGAGTTTTTTCTTTATTATCCCGTCTGCTGTGATGGTGGAGAGTTATGATAGATAATTGGCTAGAATTGTAAAACTTTTAACTATGACTATATCGGAAACTTCCTCAAATTTAAAGAATACACCGCCTCAATGGGGACGGAAATTTATCCAGACTATTGCCGATCTACGATTGGCAATTATCCTCTTACTTTTAATCGCTATTTTTAGCATTTCTGGGACGGTAATAGAACAGGGTCAATCTCTATCTTTCTACCAAGCTAATTATCCTGAAAAACCCGCTTTATTTGGGTTTCTGACTTGGAAAGTTTTATTACTATTGGGATTAAATCATGTTTATAGCACTTGGTGGTATCTATCATTATTAATTCTCTTTGGTTCTAGTTTAACCGCTTGTACCTTCCGACGACAATTACCCGCTTTAAAAGCGGCCAGAAAATGGCAATTTTATCAACAATCTCGCCAATTTCAAAAACTGGCTTTAAGTGCTGAATTAGAAACTGGTTCCCTAGAATCCCTAACCCCATTGTTAGAACAAAAAGGCTACAAAGTTTTTCTAGAAAATAACAGTCTTTATGCTCGTAAAGGTCTGATCGGTAAAATCGGTCCGATTATCGTTCATGCAGCCATGTTAATTATTTTAGCAGGAGCAATCTGGGGAGCGTTAACGGGGTTTTTCGCTCAAGAAATGGTAGCTAGTGGCGATAGTTTTCAGGTTAAAAATATTATTGAAGCTGGACCCTTATCTAAAAATTCTCTCCCTAAAGATTGGGGGATTAAAGTTAATCGTTTTTGGATTGATTATAGTCCTAAAGGTGATATAGAACAATTTTATTCTGATTTGTCGGTGATCGATAATCAAGGACAGGAGATCGATCGCAAAACTATTCAAGTTAACCAACCTTTGCACCATAAAGGGGTGACTTTTTATCAAACCAGTTGGGGAATTGCTGGGGTAAAAGTACAGGTGAATAATAGTCCGATCCTACAGCTACCGATGGCTAGTTTAGACACCAAAGGTAATGGACAAATCTGGGGAACGTGGATTCCGACTAAAACCGATCTTAGTGAGGGAGTTTCTCTTTTAACCAGAGATTTACAAGGTACGGTAATCGTCTATGATGCTAAGGGAGATTTAACCTCTGCGGTACGAGAAGGAATGACGATTCCTATCAATGGAGTTAATCTAAAAATAGTCGAATTAGTGGGCAGTACAGGTTTACAAATTAAGGCAGATCCGGGAGTACCGATTGTCTATTTAGGTTTTGCTTTATTGATGATGGGAGTGGTAATGAGTTACTTTTCCCATTCGCAAATTTGGGCTTTACAATCGGGCGATCGCTTTTATATTGGTGGTAAAACTAATCGCGCTCAAGTCAGTTTTGAACGGGAAATAATTGATACTATCGAAATGTTAAAGTTAAAGTAGAATTGACGTTAATTTGGTGTCGTTTCCCGATCAAAAGTTATGTTTATCTATACTATTGCCTATTGCCTATTGCCTTTTTTGCCTATTGCCTACCCTAACCAAGAACTTAATTTTGTTCAATTACTTATATGCCAGAATTGCCAGAAGTAGAAACGGTGTGTCGCGGATTAAATCAAGTTACCCAGGGCAAAAAAATTATCGGTGGGGAGGTATTATTACAGCGTACCCTAGCCTATCCTAATTGCGAGGCAACTTTTCTGCAAGGAATTGCTCAGACCACGATTACCAATTGGCAGCGCCGAGGCAAATATCTCCTCGCCAATTTAGATAATGGTAGCAGTATCGGGGTTCATCTGCGTATGACCGGACAATTGCTCTGGGTAAAAGATACCACTCCCCTGCCGATTCATACGCGCTTACGCTTCTTTTTTGCCAATCAGCAAGAATTGCGCTTCGTCGATACCCGCACTTTCGGGAAAATTTGGTGGATTGCCGCCGATAAAACCCCAGAAAGCGTGATTACTGCTCTCAAAAAACTGGGATTGGAACCCTTTGATCGCAATTTTACCCCCGATTACCTCTATAGTCACTGTCAAAAAAGTCGTCGTCCGATTAAAACTTTTCTCCTCGATCAAAATGTGGTGGCAGGAATTGGTAATATCTACGCGGATGAAGTTCTTTTTAAAAGTGGTATCCATCCCCAAACTGCCGCTAATCTCTTAAAAATTGAGCAAATAGACTTATTGACAAAAAACATTATTTCTGTACTGGAAACAGCGATCGCTGAAGGCGGCACCAGTTTTAGCGATTTTCTCCACGTTACGGGAGTTAATGGCAATTATGGCGCAATGGCCTGGGTTTATGGTCGTACTGGCGAAAATTGTCGCCTTTGCGGTGCAACTATTGCCAGAATTAAATTAAGTGGACGCTCCTCTCATTTTTGTCCCCAATGTCAAGTCTCAACAGTAATCAGTAAACAGTTGTAAGCTGATAGCTAGATGGTCAGGTCACGGAAATCGATGCAAAGTTCACTGAAAAGGATTATCATCGGTGCGAGTTTTTTTCTCGCTACGGTAGTCGGAGCAACTATCGGTTATATGGCCTACGGTTGGAGTTTTCTAGATGCCGTTTATATGGTGATTATCACCATATTTGGGGTAGGTTTCGGGGAAGTTAAACCGATTAACACTCCCAGTCTGAGAGCTTTTACCATGTTAGTTATCATCTGTGGGACTACCTCGGCCGTTTATGTGGTGGGAGGGTTTTTTCAGATGCTCACCGAGGGAGAAATTAACAAAGCCTTTAGCGATCGCCGGATGAATAAAGAGATGGAATGCTTAGAAAATCACGTCATAATCTGTGGTTTTGGGCGCATAGGACGCATCCTAACGACTAAATTGGCAAAAACAGCCCAATCCTTTATTATCGTCGATAATAACCCCGATCGCATCCGATTAGCTCAGGAAAAAGGTTACATAACTCTTAATGGTAACGCCACCGATGAAAGTATTCTCCAAAAAGCCGGCATCGACAAAGCGCGAGTTTTAGCGACTGTGTTACCCGATGATGCCTTAAATGTCTTCATCACTTTAACCGCAAGAGAACTCAGTCCGCAACTATACATCATCGCTAGGGGAGAATATCCCAGCACTGAGAAAAAATTAAAATTAGCTGGAGCCGATCAAGTGGTTTTACCTGCTACCATTGGAGCAGAGAGAATGGCCCATTTAATCACCCATCCAGCCGCGATTGATTTTTTACAGGAAGATGAAGGTAGGCGCAATCTTAACGAATTATTAGCCGATATCGACCTACAATTTGAAGAATACTCGATTTTAAGCAATTCTCCTTTTTTGGGACAACCCATCAGTCAGATGGAAGTGCGGGGACAGGGTGCTTTTATTATCGTTGCTGTGCGTCAATTTGATGGTGGTGTCATCGCCCATCCCGACAATTCCACCATTCTACAGCAAGGCGATACGGTCATTTTATTAGGTCATCGGGGCGATGTTCCTAATTTTGCCCGTCGTTATGCTCTGCGTCGAGAAATGCGCTATCGTGGGTCTTCTTGGTAGGATATTTACCTACAAAAAAGTTGAGATTTTCTGGAATTAATTTCGCTACCGATGGAGATAAAACTAACTCACTAATTATCTCCAGGGACAGCTATGAAATTAACCTATCGCGGCATTCCTTACGAGAAAAACCCCACTGCCACCGTTGTTTCCAGTCCGATGATTTTAGGCTATCGTGGTGTTCCCTATTTAAAAAACCTTGGTGTCGTTCAAACCATTCAGAAACAGGTAGCCGTTACCTATCGCGGTCAAGCCTATCATATCACTCAATCTTTAGCTTCTTTGCCCATGGAAAGACCCTCTTTAAGTTTTTAACTTCTAGTTCTTTTTTCAATCAATCTCTTTTAAAGATTGTCAATTAATGATTTTATCAATTACCTTAAACGGGTTGTATCTCCCCTCTTGCTCCCTCGCTCCAAGGCGGATTTTTTACTCGTTTTTGCCAACAAGAAATAAGTACCTAAGCAAAATTAATTACACATATTTTTCCCTTCCGCAGTTCCGCAGTTCCAGCGTTCCCCCGAAAGGGGGTGTGAATTTAATTTTGTCGAACTGCTGATAGTTATCAGTTTTTTGTAGAATAGGGAGATTGAGAAAACGAATACCTGCCCCTATGACAAGATTCCCTTTGACTGGTCGCTATTCTGGTTTATGCGTCTTGCTCACTTTATTCTGGTTAAGCGGTCAATCTTTACCAGTGCGAGCGGAAAAAATCTATAATCCCGTCCCCCTCATCCTCAATAAAGAAATTAACGATACTCTCACCGACAAGGATATTCCCACGGGTGAGGGGGGGTTTGCTAGGGATTATACCGTAGATTTGGAAAAGGACGATCAGGTGGCCATCGATCTCAAATCGGAAAACTTTGATGGAGTTTTAATTCTCCTGGCCGACGATGGTTCCACTGTAGCGGAAAATGATGATGGTCCCGATGGTGGCACTAATGCTCTCCTCTTTGCACGGATTACCGAGTCGGGTAAATATATTATTCGGGTGAGAGCTTTCGGAGAAACCGGTGGGGGAAAATTTACCCTGAAATTAACCCGTTTACGGGCTGTGGAGGGCAAAAATTAGCTAATTATTGTTAAAAAAACCAAGAATAGAGCCTCTGTCCACTCTACCACCGCACCGTAGGTATCGCCAGTGTGACCGCGAAGACGACGATATAACCAGTAACCAGTAAGCAGAGCGAGGGCGATTCCAGCACTAATGGCGATTATTCCCCACCTTAGACCACCAAATAGGGCGATTAACCCCCAAATTACTCCCCCACAGTCCCAAGGCAGACAAAAAGCCACTTTATGAAAGGCTCCCTTACCGGTGGGTTTGAGGTAGGGATAAAGAGCGATCGCCATTACTTGCCCCCAACGTCCCCAAATTGGTGCTAAAATTAGAGCTAAGGCTCGATTATCGCTTAAATCCGTCAAAGCGGCGATTTTTAGCAGCAAAACCATAGTCACGGCCATGACTCCAAAGGCCCCGGTAACACTATCGGCCATGACCGCTAAACGACGCTGGGGGTCGGTGACAGCTAAACCATCGGCCGTGTCACTAACTCCATCAAGGTGTAGTCCTCCCGTTAGATAAACCCAAACCCCCACAAGGACAACTGCACGAGTCAGGGGTGGCATTCCCAGGCCAGCTAGAGTTATATCGAGCAAAACCAGAATTAGACCCAAAAATAAGCCCACTAAGGGAATCCATCGGGCAATTCTACCAAAATCCGGCCAAGCAATCGGAACGGGAATAATCGTGTAAAAAGCGATCGCACCTAAAAATGAGCGAATTTCTTGACAAATGAAGTTAAATATGGTAATCAATCCCCCCAATTCGCTCCCGGTATGTCATCGTTTCTCATAAAGATGAAGTATAACCTAATTTTGTATCGGCCACCCTGTGGGATTTTCAAAACATCTGAGAACACCTATAATAATTCGGCATAACAGACTTACTTGTAATTTTATAGGAAGAGTTCTTGTGATCGCTCTATAGGAGAGTAATATGCGGAAAGATTTTTTAAAAAATGTGTATTTAGTGTGAGATACGGAAAGTTTCCGTATATTATGTAGTTAGGCTTGTCAGTACGTCCCTCTGATAAGTCTATCTATAATCTCAACAGGGACTGCAAATGGAGAGAACAGTTATGTCCAATACAGCAAATTTGTTTATTGATTGGCAACAACAATGGCATACACCGCCATGGCAAGCTTGTGACTATCTTCCAATAGTTCCCAACAAATCGACAGTAAAAACACTGTTAGATGAAGCAAAATCATGTAATCCAAGCGTTACCTACACATCAAAGGGATCTGGTGATAGCGAATATCTAACCTCAATTGATGGGGTGGAAAATAATCAAGGGAATAACGGTTATTATTGGGTATATTTCGTCAACGGACAGATGCCTTCAGTTGGCTTTGCTGCATATAAACTAGATTCAGGTGATAGTGTATCTTGGGATTACAAACATTATAGCTCTGGCCTGAGACAGATGAATCAACCCGATCATCCTGCGAATAAATAATTAAGCCTAACAAGGGGTTCCAGTGGACGTCAAAAAGCTGCGCTCGTTTCTCGCTTTACTTTTTGACGCCCCTGAACCTAGGCGTTAGACAGATAAAGTTTTGAGAATTTCAAAGTAGTCCATCGTACACTCTGAGTTCTGCTACAGTCTGGGCTAGACCTTGCCTTTCATAAGCTGCCAGTAACTCATCAACACTTTGCGGGGGATTTCTTAAACTCATTCGCTGTTGCTTAGCAGCTTCACAGACCACTGAAGGAGCTAAATCAATCAGATGAATAATAAACTCATCGGGATGCTGAGCCTCGATACCATATTGCTCAAGAGTTGTAGCCGGAAAATCTGACAGATTGTATGTAACAATCACATCGGCTCCTGCACAAATGGCAGCCGCTAGTACATGACGGTCATTGGCATCTGGTAAGTTTAGCGATGGAATTAGATCTTTATAACCCTGAACGAGACAGTCACGTACATTACTGTTCATCAGAGCTTTTGTACGGTGAAGACGCTCCTCCGTGAGATCAGGTCTATTCTTCAAAACATTCCGAATCCACTCATCATGAATTTCATCAGTCCATTTGGCACGGAACAAATCTGTTATCGCTAAACGCATCAAAAAATCCCGTAGAGGAGCTGGATATAAAACACACGCATCGAATAATGCAGTGAAGTTGCTCACAATCAATAGCCCATGTCCAACTCTTGTGCTTCGCGTGTAAGTTCTTCAAGAGTTTGTAATCTTTTCTGGTCTATGTCATGCTTATAGGTCATGAGGTCGTCAAATCGAATCCGGCGATGAGTTCCCACTTTTCGGTATGGAATCTTGCCATCATCAATCAGACTGATCAGGAATGGACGTGATACATTTAAGATATCTGCTGCTTGTTGTGTCGTTAACTCAGCATATACAGGCATCAAAGTAACTGCATTGCCACGAGCCATTTGCGTCAGAATATCAGTTAAAAGGCGAAATGCAGACATCGGAATAACAACCACTTCTTCTGGCTCATTATCCGCCTGCACACGCAGTCTGAAGTCAGGCAAGGGGTTTCCAACAGGGCGTTTGCCTAGAAATCTTGAAAGCTGACGGCTTGACTCCCGCGCAAGCTCTTTATCTGCCGCAGTCGGTGCAATTGTCTCTTGAAAATCAGCGATTCCAGTAGCCATTGTCTTGTCCCGCTCATACTGTTGATTGAACTCTTGTCCAGAGTACCACGGCCTAGTGTAGCCCAGATACGAAATAAATGCAACAAACGCAACAAACGAAAAGTATGTTTTTGCCACAACTTGCTCACCAGCCGTAGGGTGCGTTCCCTAATGAGGCTCCCACCGCTCCGGCGATCGATTTTGGGGAACGCACCATGCAGATTGATTGCAGCTGTGGGTTTAAGTGCGATGGCGAAGGCACTGCGTAGCAGTACGCTGATCTTGTCGGTTGGGTTGACGGCTGTTACCCAACACCCTCAAAACCAAGATTAAATAAGGTAGGATAGAGAGCGAAAAGATATTCTAGGTTGCCGTGAATGGAAGCGTCTATATTGAAACAAGTATTTTTGGGCATTTAACCGCCAGACCCACTGACAATCTGATCGTTGCTGCTAATATCAAGATCACCCAAGATTGGTGGAACGAACATAGTAGCTCATTTACGCTTTACGCATCAGAGATCGTTGAAGATGAGGCAGCTAAGGGAGATCCGATAATCGCCGCTCAACGGTTAAACTTGTTACAATCCCTAATGCTTCTCGAACTTACGGAAGATGCGTTTGAACTTTCGCAAGCGTTTCTGACTCAAAGCAATCTGCCACTAAAGGCATCTAATGACGCTTTACATATGGCATTAGCAACCGTCTATAACTTAGATTATTTGCTAACATGGAACTGCAAGCACATGGCAAATGCCCAAATTCAGCGTAAGCTGGCTCAGATTAGTTCTGATCTCGGATATATATTGCCAGTTATTTGCACTCCTTATGAGCTTATTGGATATAACCTAGAGGTCTAGTCATGTATAAAAATGAAATTCTCGATGAAATTCACAAGTATAGAGAAGAATACGCTCAATCGTTTCAATATGACTTAAGAGCTATTTTTAATGACTTAAAGCAGAAGCAACTGGCTCATAAAGATAGATTAGTTAGGTTGCCAATTAAGCGAGAGTCTAACAAATCACTGCACCCGACCGCCGGCTAAAGTATTCAATGGAACCGCTAAATCTATAGTGCGATGGCGAAGGCACTGCGCAGCAGTACGCTGATCCTGTCGGTTGGGTTGACAGACATTGACATCTGGTAAGTTTAGCGATGGAATTAGATATTTATAACCCTGAACGAGACAGTCACGTACATTACTGTTCATCAGAGCTTTTGTGAGGTGAAGACGCTCCTCCGTGAGCTCAGGTCTATTCTTCAAAACATTCCGAATCCACTCATCATGAATTTCATCGAAAATTTGGGTCTGAAACCCCGTCGTTCTACGACGGCTTTACTGTTAAATATGAGCATCGTTTACGAAATATATGCTAAAATGTGAGACATGGAAAAAGCCTATTCTTACCGATTTTACCCAACACCCGAACAAGAGTCGCTATTGCGGCGCACTTTGGGCTGTGTAAGATTAGTTTACAACAAAGCTCTCCACGAACGAACACAAGCTTGGTATGAAAGACAAGAAAGAGTAGGATATACTGAAACTTCTTCAATGCTAACCGACTGGAAAAAGCAAGAAGAATTAGAGTTTTTAAACGAAGTTAGCTGTGTACCTTTACAACAAGGGTTAAGACACCTACAAACAGCTTTCACTAACTTCTTTGCTGGTCGTACTAAGTATCCCACCTTTAAGAAAAAACATCAGGGAGGAAGTGCCGAATTTACCAAATCTGCTTTTAAATTTAAAGACAAACAAAACTATTTAGCCAAATGCACAGAACCTTTACCTATTCGATGGTCAAGACAAATACCAGAAAGCTGTGAACCAAGCACAGTAACAGTCAGATTACATCCTTCTGGACGTTTGCATATCTCAATTAGATTTGATGACCCAACGATTAAGCCTTTACCAGTAACAGATAAAGCCATTGGAATTGACTTAGGAATTAGTAGCATTGTGATTACCAGCGATGGCGACAAAGTGTC
>NZ_JADBUZ010000117.1:0-44194 GCF_020245305.1 Microcystis sp. M20BS1
AGCAATTCTTTCTGATTTTGGGATCGATCGATGCAAAAATCTCGCCATAAATAATCGATCGGCAAAAGGTACTTTTAAAAACCAATCATAACGAAACTGTACCACATACTTACCGAATTTATGAAAGGCAGCAAAAGCCGCTTTATTATACTCAAAAATGCCATTACAGGTTAAAACTGCTTTGACCACTCTTTCGGGGTACATAGTAATAAAAAAAGTCGCCACCGATGCCCCCATAGAGTGACTATTAAGATAGACTTTTTCAATTTCCAAACTATCTAAAAACAAGGCCAAATCAAGGGCATATTCTTCTAAATCGTAGGAAAGATCGGAGGATTTTTCCGGCAATTTAGACCGACCAAAACCCCGCATATCGTACAATAAACAATCAAAGCGATCGCAAATTGCCGCAGCTGTTGATCGCCAATAGCGTCCCGATCCTCCCCAACCATGAATAAACACCATCACCGGCTTTTTTTGGGCAGATTCCGACTGTCGAATCCACTCGTAATAGTGGGGAACACCGCGAACAGTGATTGTTTGATCGATTATTTGAGTTTTCATGATAGTTAACGATTAGCGATTAGGGGTCGGATGGGTAGTCTGGTAGGGGGATAAAGCTGTTTTATGAGATGATTATACGTTTCTTGTAGGTTAACCGTGAAATGCCCAGAAGTTTTTCCAGATGTTTTTGCAAAACAACAGATGCACCCCTGAAACCCTTATGCTAATCTAGCCTGAAAACCCGTTTCTTTCGTGGTGGAAGTCATGGCAAGGTCGCCTTAACCCGAACTGACGCTTTGTTAAGGAAATTGCCGAAACCGTTGCTATACTTACTTTTCATGATTGTTAAGAAAATGCGCTCAAGGCATAAGAAGGTTGTGTTGCTAATCTTTACAAAACAAAAGAGAATATTGTGCTTTAATTTAATTGTGCTGTAATTTATTAATTGTGCTGTAATTTATCAAATTTGTATGGTAGCCTTTTATGAAGACGAACTTAATCAATACCTAGAACGTGCGGAATCTGTTGTCCAAGCGGGACAGCAACTACAGGCGCTTTTCAATGAACCAGAAGAGATGCGTCAGTTTGCCATTGATAACCTAGAACGAGCGGCTCAGGACTACGGCAATGAAGGGACAACCTACCGTAATTTCATGTTCTCTGAACTAGAATCTGAAAAAGCCGATAAGGAACCAGCAGTTCAAGGAACCCTAGTCAGTGTCCTAAATGACATTCAGGTTGCCAACGTATTAATTGCATCGGGACAGGCACTTGGGGAAACAGGGGAAGTACAAGATCCAGAGATTTTGCGACAAACCCTTCGACAACTAGAGGAGACAGCCCAACACATCAAACAAACTTTAGCAAATTTTGCTGAGGATTCAAGTACAAGTGACAACAGAAATACCCGTGAAATTTTCCGAAAGGATTCAGAGGAAGCCCTAAACACTTTTGTTGATGAAGCAGCAAACGTCGCCACTTCAATTTTTGATGAGTTATCAAGAAACACAGACAGGCTCAACATAGGCGATCTGCTAACTCGACTTGCTTCTGACATACTTAACCAATTATCCGAAGTGGGACGACTTATTAAACAGGGGGTACAGTTTATAAAAGAAGCCTTCAATTCTCTGCTCCGACTGTTAGGTGAGGCGAATCTCGGAAGCTTTATCGATAATCTCAAGAACACCGCCAAAGAAATCTGGGATAAATTTAAAGAATCTGGGTCTCCTCTGGAACAAAGCATAGCTTGGGCGTTTGGTGTTGAAGATGTTCGCAGCCGCAGAGACGAAAAATTGTTACAAAACTTAAACGAACAAAGCCTAATTGACGGTAGTAATGAGTTAAAGGAACTAAAAAATAACTTTACCAAAGAGATGAAAATTGTTGGGGGCTTAGTCATAGTAACATTCTCTGTCTCTTTATTGCTACACTTTTGGCCAGATCCAACTTTACTACAAGTAATTATTGGTTTATATTGGTTGCTGCTGTTGTTCGTGATTTTTCGTGGAATAGATTACACCGACTCAAGAGGAGGAATTAGTTTAGTGAGAGGAGTTGGCATAATTGTCGATACTTTAACCTAAGTTGCAAAGAATATTTTGGCAACAAGATAAAAGCAAAACTATCCACCTTAAACAGAGAAATCATGGATGAGCGTTCAAATTTAATCGATCAAATCAAGGGACTTCAAGACGATCTAAGACGAACCCGAAGAATTCTACTTTCTAACAGTTTGATTCACAGTGAGCTTCGTCAAGCCATTGACAGCCGTTTCCACAATCTACTTAACAAATGGGAAAGAAGACTAGAAATTGCGTTAAAATTGGCTAATTCTGTTCCAGATGATGCACTAAACACTGTCTGGAAAGATTTACAGGCAGACCGAAAGGAATGTGACGCGATTTTCGAGGAATTTCTAGCTTGTTTGGGAGGAGCTTTAATACGCCAAGCTCAGTTGGATAATGGTGTCTGCACAATAGCAGATAAAATATTAGCTGATCTGAGTTCCAGAAGCGACATCCCGTGGACGCGAATGACTATTTTAGGCGAAGGTGATTTTTTCGCCGACATGACTGAAATTATCCGTTTACGTTTTCCCGAATTTACAATTTGGAACTTACCAATAGTTGGTCATGAGTTTGGACATTTCGTTGGTAGGGAGTTAAGAAAAAGAATCAAAGATAGAAAAGGGCAGAGAGATTTTATTAAAGAGATCATAGAACAGGAGGGGAAACAAAATTCAACTGAAGATGAAAAGAAAAAGGAAGAAGATTATCTCTATGAACACCTAGCTGACATATTTGCCACCTATAGTTTAGGTCCGGCTTTTGCATTCACCAGTATCCTCCTAAAATTCAACCCTAATCAAAGCCAAGACGGAGAGATCCATCCTAGTAATGTCAAGCGCGTTTATATCATTCTTAAAACCCTAGAAAAAATGAACACATTGCCCGGAGAAAACCAAGGCATTAATTACCAACATCTTATAAGGCAACTCAGAGAAAGCTGGCACGTCAGTTTGAATAAATTGGAAGAATCAACCATTACTATTTCTGGACTAAAGGCAAAAAGAGAGGAAAAAACAACTAAGTTGCTCAGTGATCGCTTAGATAAAATGTATAGTACTCTTATGCAGGAAGTCTCTAATGTTCGCTATACTAAAGAGGACTGGCTTCGCGCTTTAAGTTTGTCTAATTACCTTTGCCTCAGTGAACAAAATGAGATTAATTATTATGATTATCAATTGATTGATGTCTTAAATGCTGCTTGTATATGTCGCTGGCTCGATTCTAAACCCCAAGACGATATCAGTGAAAAGGCAATTAATTTATGTCATAAAATTATTAATGAGGGACAACTCTAAGAAGGCTATTATGAGAAATCTAATTTTGCAAATACATTTGGACACCTTAAAAAGAAATCTTGAAGGAATTCAAGGTGGATTAAAAACCTTTAAATTTTTTCAAGAACAACAACAGAATATAGAGACATTGCAAAGTTCTATAGAAGTAATCTATTTGTTGCCGAGCGAAATACTTAGGAATTGTGGTGTTATCAAAAATTTTCTTCAAGATTTTTGTCAAACAATAACCTTCCCTGATAAACTAATAGAGCCATATAATACTTCTAGAACACAGGCGAATACAGTTGAATCTAAAGTGCAAGAACTCAATACAAGTTTAATAGAAATAAAAGACCAAATAAAGAGTCTTGAAGAGCAAAGTAAAAAAACAGAAATTTGGTTAAAAAAGCTACTAGAAACAGAAGTGAGTGGGAAAATAGAGACATTACTTGAAAGGATATACACGGCTCAGGGCGAATTAGAAAGACAACAGGAGAATAACGGAGAGTCTATCAACTCGCTTTGGGATGAGGTCAGACAAATAGATGAAGACAGTCAAAAAATCTTTACCGAGTATATTGAATTTCTAAGTGGTTTAGCAATGCGAGGGGCTGGACTAGACTCAGAAATTTGTAATTTTGCTGATAATCTGATATCTCAAATAACAGAATATCCGATATTGAAAGGTCCTATTAAATATTCTTTAACAATTCCTGCCCGTCATGAAGCCCGAGAAAATTCTCCGGCTGGTCTGATTCGTGTGGGATTCCCTGAATGGACAATTTGGACATTGCCTTTGGTTATCAGCGAATATGGATATATTTTAGTGCGCAAGATTCCAGCTTTAAGACAATATATTGACGGCGCTGAACCCAAAAATCGACATCTTGTCGTTGATGCTTTTGCTACCTTTATTCTTGGACCGGCTTATGCTTGTGCTGTTATCTTACTTCGCTTAGATATTCAAGGACCTAAACAGATGCCCTCTGCACTGGAAAGATACTCAGTTATCCTGACCATGTTAAACAGGATGAATGAACACGCTCTTGGAAAAGGTCTAGACCCTTATAGCGAAATTATTAAGCAGCTAGAAAATGCTTGGCAGGAATATATTCAGCAGACTGGTTCATCTATTTCCTGTTTGTCGGATGACCAAACCATCAAAGAAAAGGTTGAACAGGTATGGAATACTTTTAAAGATGTTACCTTTGTCCTCTATCCTCATGGAGAATGGATAAACATTCGTGATGATTGGCAGAATAAAATTAAAGATCCTAATTTAAACATAGGGCAAGACCTACGCCATATTCTCAATGGAGCTTGGAATGAACGACTGAAAAATCATCAAGATATAGACATAATTGCGGAGACAGCTATTTCTTTATGGAAAGGACTGACTTCTAAAACACAAAGAGAGTCGCAAAAATCCGCAAAGCAGCATTCGTCCATGTCTTCTATAAAAAAAAATAAGTAATCACTAGGAGAACCAAAAAATGGAAACAACAGATAGCCAAAAAAAACTGGAAGAACTATCCAAGGATATTCTTTCCTATAGCTCTTTTAATAAACCTGCCCCCGCGTTCCTGACTGAAGCAGCGCAATCTTTAGGACGGGTTCTTAAGGGGAAAATACAAAATATCCTTCCCTTATACCAAAATTTAGCATTAGATCTGTTAAAAGCTCAACAATACGAAGATGCTTTGGGGATTGTCGAGACTGCCTTGAACGCTCTGAAGCATGATGTCACACCCCTAACTCATAATGCTGATTTTCTACTTCTTAAAGGAGAAATACTCCGACAATTAGGACGGAATAATGAAGCACTGTCATGCTTTGAACAAGTTATAGAGCTAAAGCCTAATAATATTGGAGCGTTGCTCAATCAAGGGATAATATTCTTGGAATCGAAAGATTATGATAAAGCTTACGACTTTTTCAAACAAGCCGAACAAAATAAACCGCAAGATACTCCAACTTTAGCCATATTAGCAGAAGGATTAAGCAGGATCGGCTCTCAATACTGCCGGTCAAGAAATTATACTGAAGCCCTAGAAGTGCTAAATAAAGCTTTGGAATTAAACCCAAACGCTGCCTTGGCTTTAGGCTGGAAAGGTATGGCATTACGAAATCTAGGATGTAACGAAGAGGCAATTAAAAGCCTACAACAAGCTATTACCCTTGATCATAGTCTAGCTTGGGCTTATGCTGAATTAGGCAAAACTTGGTCTGAAATGGGGGAATACGAAAAAGCAGTACAAAATCTACAAGAGGCTGTGAAAAGAGAGCCAACACTATATGGGGTATATAAAGATTTAGGGGATAATTTATGTCAGCTAGAACGATACCAAGAAGCGCTCGATGTTCTTGATGAAGCCCTCAAGTTTGAGCCTCAGAACGCAACAATCATGGAAAACAGAGCGATCGCTTTAGCTGAACTAGATCGCTATCCCGAAGCTTTACAGGTCCTAGATCATGCCTTAAAACTTCCCAAGCCTGACTATACTTTTCTCTTGGGACTACAAGCAGAAATTTTAGTCGATATTGCTGAGTATGAACAGACGGTTAAAGTTCTTGATAAAGCTATTCAACGCGATTCCCAATACGAGCAAATTTTTTATCTTCAAGGATTAGCTTTATCTAAACTCGGAAGAATCAAAGAAGCGCAACAAGCTTATACCTCGGCTCTCCAGATTAATTCAAGCAATCTCTGGGTACATAAGGGAATTGCTGAAACCTATTATCTCCTTGGAAATCGAAAAAAAGCAGAGGATGAATACCAGAAAATTATAGAAGAAGCAAAACAAAGGACAGATGAATTTTACTTTGATTTAGTGGGTTGGTGCGAATACAGGCAAGCTAACTATAGTGAAGCGGCTAGGTTTTTTGTTCAAGCTTTATCTTTACTGGAAACGGAAGACCCGATACAACTTTCCCTTCAGTTTGATCTATCGTTAGCATTAATGTGCAGTAAACGTTATGAGCTGGCACTGCAAGAGTATAAAAAAGGGATAGATAGAATACAAGAAAAATACGTTGAAAAAGAATACGCTCCCAAAATATGTGGACTTCTCTCTGTAGCCGTCATTGATCTTAAAGATGCTATGAAACATAGTCCTGAATTAGAAGAAGTTAAAGAAGCAAAAGAAGTTTTAGATTTACTGGGGAAAGCCTTAGCTGAAGCCGACAAGTCAAAAAAAGAAATCCTAGCGAAATTGAAACTAGACTGCCTTGCTGACTGTGAATGAGAGAAAGAGTTCAAGGTTTGCATCCCAAACCATTGCCAAGCTTGCCTGCAATAGGCAATACTTAATCTGACAAGGATTTGGTAGTCGGGATTTACTTAACACCTGTTCGGGTCAGGGCGATTTTGTTATGACTTCCGCAAAAGAATCAAGTTGACTGGCTAGGATAGCATAAGGGTTTCAGCTTATCCCAAACTCAGGTTATTTAGCCATCCTCGTCAAGAGTTTTGCCAACGTCGCGCATCTGTGTCCGATAGTCGTCCGATTCTCTTAAGGAGTAAATCTTGTTGGATTGTGTATATCCCCCGCTTAACGGCCGTCGGTACATTCAATCCCTCGTTCTCCCAATCTTCCAGCAAAAACTCGCCCTCCAGTAAATTATTGATGCGACTGGTAAGGGGAACCAGAAAAACATCCCGTGAACGGTGAGGAGAACTAACAATGATAACCGGTCTGATTTTAGCGTCCGCTAAATCTGAAAAAGGATAACGAACGAGAACGATTTCAAGCTTCGAGTAATCGTTCATAGATGTCGTCTTCCAGATTATCCCAAATCTTAGCCAGTGCAGTTTCGCTGACTTTTTGCCAGAAATCCGAGTTTGTCTCCTCCGGGATGAGGGTGACTAAAACCCTAGTACCCTCTGGAATCGGCACGGATTCGAGGAGTTCGATCCGGCCTTCTTTGACAATTGCGGGAACGGTATTGAGCATGGTTAACCTCGATTTTTCCCCTTAAGCGGATTCTTGACTGGGTAGAGAGGAAGGATGAACCAATAGATCTGCCGTGGAACGTTTTTCCACCATTTCGCGGGTGATTAAACAGCGTTTCACGTCCTTGCGCGAGGGCAATTCGTACATGACATCGAGCATTAATTCCTCGACAATACCCCGTAGGGCCCGGGCCCCAGTTTTGCGACGATAGGCCTCTTGGGCGATCGCTAGGACGGCATCAGATTTAAACTCTAACTGTACATTGTCCATCTTCAACAGTTTTTGATACTGTTTCACCAAAGCGTTGCGGGGTTGCGTCAGGATAGCGATTAAAGCTTCCTCATCCAGGGGTGAAAGCGCAGCTAGGACGGGAATCCGACCGACAAACTCCGGAATCATGCCAAATTTGACTAAATCATCGGGAGTCATTTGTTTTAATAACCCTGCCGCTACCTTATCCTTACTAGCTTGGCCATCTCCCGGTTGAATAAAGCCCATGGATTTTTTACCGAGACGCTGATCGATCACCTTATCTAAACCGACAAACGCCCCACCGCAGATAAACAGGATATTGCTGGTGTCAATCTGAATACAATCCTGATAGGGGTGTTTGCGGCCGCCTTGGGGGGGAACATTGGCGATCGTTCCCTCTAACATTTTCAGTAAAGCTTGCTGTACCCCTTCTCCGGACACATCCCGGGTAATCGAGGTATTTTCGCTCTTACGGGCAATTTTATCGATTTCATCGATGTAGATAATGCCCCGCTGCGCTTCTTCCACGTCTAAATCTGCCACTTGTAACAGACGCAAGAGAATATTTTCCACATCTTCCCCCACATAACCAGCCTCGGTTAAAGTGGTGGCATCAGCGACAGCAAAAGGTACATCGAGGATTTTAGCCAGAGTTTGAGCTAGAAGGGTTTTTCCCGATCCTGTGGGACCAATTAACAGAATATTGGATTTTTGCAGTTCGATGCTATCTTCTGGACTACCACCACCGGCTTTTTGGGTTTGGATATCTTTGAGGCGTTTGTAATGGTTATAAACGGCCACCGAAAGCACTTTTTTCGCCTCATTTTGACCAATAACGTAGTCATCGAGGTGTTTTTTAATCTCTCTTGGTTTGGGAATTTGTTCCCAAGTGGTTTTGTTTTGGCCCGATCGCCGTTTGTTGGGACGTTCCTCCACTGGGGCGACCGGACTGGGCGGTTCCATTAATTCCTCATCGAGAATTTCGTTACACAGTTCCACACACTCGTCACAGATATAGACCCCCGGCCCGGCGATTAATTTTCGCACTTGTTCCTGGGATTTGCCGCAAAATGAACACTTGAGGTGGGAGTCGTACTTAGACATAGTTTATTTACAGGGAAGTAACGGGAACGGTAGGATCGGGCAGTTCGGGACGGGAAATCACCAGATCGATTAACCCATATTCTTTGGCTTCGACGGCCGACATGAAAAAGTCCCGTTCGGTGTCGTTGGCGATGCGATCGTAGGGTTGACCGGTGTGGTGAGCCAGCATGGTATTGAGTCTCTGTTTAATATAGAGGATCTCTTTGGCCTGGATGGCGATATCACTAGCTTGACCTTGGGCGCCGCCGAGGGGTTGGTGAATCATGATCCGGCTACTGGGTAGGGACATCCGTTTACCTGCCGCGCCACCACAAAGCAGGAATGCTCCCATACTAGCGGCTAAACCGAAACAAATTGTCGCCACGTCGGGGCGAATTTGTTGCATGGTGTCGTAGATAGCTAGTCCGGCATAAACGGAACCGCCGGGGGAGTTGATATAGAGTTGGATATCTTTTTCGGGATCTTCTGCCTCCAAGTAGAGGAGTTGGGCGACGATCGAATCAGCGACCTGATCATCGACGGGAGTTCCCAAAAAGACAATTCTCTCGCGCAGGAGTCGAGAATAGATATCAAAAGCCCGTTCACCCATGCCAGACTGTTCGATTACCACGGGTAAAACGTTAGCTAGGGAGTTTCTCCCCGTGTTGGCGTAGATAGCAGGGCGACAATTACTGGTAATTGGGTAGTCAGGTGATCTCGATTCGAGCATAATTTTTTCGGTTCCGCTATCACAATCTTAGGGTTTTTGCTTGGCTGTGGAGCTTTGACTGGCAAATGTTAAGCATCTTTAGCACTTCTGTCCATCTATTATGCCCTAAGTTTTCCCCGGTTGGCAGGAATCAGTGATCAGTTATCAGTGATCAGTTATCAGTTATCAGTTATCAGTTTTAGACACAGCAAGCCTTTTAGGGATTTAAAGAACATTTAAAAGGGGGTTTTTGGGGCAATTCTGAGTGTACTATCATGCCTAAAAGCCTGAAGACTCGTAAAATGAACTTGTTAATCCCGTTGAATTTTACCCCGTATTACGTGAACTAAAATCTGAAACCCTTGCTACAGCGCAAATTTAGAATTGCTGAGTTATCAGGAAATGGGGGGATGGGGGAATTCAACCAATACCCTAAAACCCCAACACCCCAACACGACTGCTAACTCCTTACGGTTCTTCCTCGGCTGCCAACACTTCCACTTCGGTGAATGCGAAGGTTTCTTCTGTTTCCTCCTCCTCGCTTGTTTCTTCCTCTAGGGAACCTTTGGGGACGAGGGTGATAGTAGCCTTTTCTTTCAGCCATTCTAGGGTGTTTTCCGCCAGCATTTCTTCGGTGATCACCTGTTCCAGACGCTGCCTATCTATGTCGCGATCGGACAATTGGGCCATGATATTAGCGATTTTTTCCGTTACCGCTTCGGGACTGACTTCAATGCCTGCGACTTTAGCCAATTCTTGCACCACGAGAGTCTCTTTTAGACTTTCGATCGCATCAGGACGGGTGCTTTCCCGCATTTTGGGAATATTATCTTTTGTAAACAACTGGTTGACATCTAGCCCCATTTGTTGAAATTCCATGAAGCTTTGGGTCAAAATATGCGTCACTTCCTTTTCGATCAGCGTCTCCGGTAAATCTAAAGTCGCACCTTTGACCAATTCCTTGGTTAAAGCGTCATAAATGCTTTCTTTGGTTTCCTTCTCCGCTTGTTCTTGGAAGCGTTTCTCTAAACTTGCTCTTAATTCGGCGATTGTTTCCTGATCGCTGACTTCTTGGGCAAAATCGTCGTCAAGCTCTGGTAATTCCTTCGCTTTTAACTCTTTCATCGTAATGGTAAAGATTACCGCTTTTGCTGCCACATCCTCTTTGGGATAATCTTCTGGGAAAGTTAAAGTCATCTCTTTGACTTCTTCCGGTTTCATGCCGACAATTCCTTCCACCATCCCCTCGATAAAGCGTCCTGCTTCCATATCCACCTGCAGATCTTCGCCGTCAATATCTGGGATATCTTCGCCAGTTTCGGCGGATTTTCCCCGATAATCAACGATCGCCACATCTCCTAGCTGCGCCCCGCGATCTTCCACGGGAACCAATGTCGCTAACTGTTCTTGACGCTCTTTAAACCAATTTTCCACGGATTCGGGATCATAAACGGTTTTTTCGGCAGTAACGCTCAGATTTTCGTAATCTCCGAGAATAATTGTCGGGGCCACATCCACGGAAACTGAAAAAGTCAAAGCTTTACCCGGTTCATAGGCAGCGATCAAATCCTCAAACTTAGACAATAGCTGCGGAGTACCCAGGGACTCGATCCCCTCCTGTTTTAGGGCAGATTCGAGACAATTTTCGATTAATTCCTCAATTACCGCCGCTTTTACAGCTTTAGAACCCAATCTTTGCAGAAGAATCTGACGGGGAACCTTACCGGGGCGAAAACCGGGTATATTGGCCGACTTCGCTAAATTATTTACCACTTTCTCGTGGGTGTTTTTCGTGGTTTCGGCGGGAATTTCAATTTCTAAACCTATCTGACTGGCAGGAAGCTTTTCCTGAATAACTTTCATTGATTTTTCTAGCTCTTACGACAAGGAACGTTTATAATAGGGTGAGCGGTGTTTACGCCTGCGGTGGATCCGTCCCGCTCATGATATTCTAGGGGAATAGCTGCAGTTGCTCCCCAAGCTCTCACAATCTTTTTATTTTAGCGGTCAATGGGGTATATTTAATTTATTCCGTCCTTGGGGCAGTTAAGCCCAATCAGAAAATTTTGCTGATCAAAAGCCGATCAATCCAAGCTTGAGAATAACTCGGTGGACAAAAAAGATTTTTTATTTTAACGATTTCTTCGGATCATCATCATCACCCAACTCGTCAGGAGGTCACACAATTTGAGTCAAAAAGTACGGGTCGCTATTTTAGGGGCCACTGGGGCCGTGGGAACGGAATTACTAGAATTATTAGCTAGTCGTCATTTCCCTCTCGCTAGTCTAAAATTACTGGCTTCCGAGCGTTCTGCTGGAAAAACCCTCGATTTTCGGGGCGAAAGTCTCCTAATCGAAGCGGTAAACGAGCGCTCTTTTCAGGACGTGGATATAGTTCTCGCTTCTGCGGGGGGGTCCACCTCGAAAGCTTGGGCGAAAACTATTGTCGATTCCGGTGCGACGATTATCGATAACTCCAGTGCTTTTCGCATGAATCCCGAAGTGCCTTTAGTTGTCCCAGAAATCAATCCCGACAGTGTGGACAATCACCGGGGCATTATCGCTAATCCCAACTGTACGACAATTCTTTTAGGAGTGGCGATCTGGCCTCTCCACCAAGTACAGGCGATCGAGCGAGTAGTAGTTTCTACTTATCAGTCCGCTAGTGGTGCTGGAGCGCGAGCCATGGAGGAGGTAAAACAGCAAGCACAAGCAATTCTTGACAATCGGCAACCTCCCACTAATTCCTTCCCCTATCCCCTCGCTTTTAATCTTTTTCCCCACAATACCCCGATTAATGGTCAAGGGTACTGCGAGGAAGAAATGAAAATGGTCAACGAAACCCGCAAGATTTTTGCTTGTCCAGAGCTGCGGGTTAGTGCCACCTGTGTGAGGGTTCCCGTGCTGCGGGCCCATTCGGAATCGGTTAACCTAGAATTTAGTCGGCCTTTTTCTGTGGTGAAGGCCAGAGAAATTCTTGAGTCTGCTCCGGGGGTAAAATTAGTGGAAGATTGGGACGCTAATTATTTTCCCATGCCAATTGATGCCACCGGTCGCGATGAAGTATTAGTGGGACGCATTCGTCAAGATATCTCCCATCCTAACGGTCTAGAATTGTGGCTATGCGGCGATCAAATTCGCAAGGGTGCGGCTTTAAATGCTGTACAAATTGCCGAACTTTTAGTTAAGAAAAATCTCGTCGGTTCAAGATTAGCAACAGTTTGATAATTAAGCTATCAGCCATCAGCTAGATCAAGGCAATGATAACTAGAAAAATCGCTAATTAACCGGATAAGTAAAGTCTGAAAGCTGATTGCTGATCGCTCAAAAACTGATAATAAAGGCCGAACCTAAAACCTACTTTTTAGGTAGGAGGATTGCTAGATTCTTTCTGTTGCCTCTTGCCTTGAGAAGCTGATAACTGATAACTGATAACTGATAACTGAATCAATGAGTGAAACATATTTTGGACGAGTAATTACGGCGATGGTGACACCCTTCACCGTCGAGGGTCAAGTTAATTATGCCCTGGTGGAAAAATTGTCCGATTATCTAGTTACTCACGGTAGCGATGGTATAGTGGTCTGTGGGACGACGGGAGAATCACCCACCCTAAGTTGGCAGGAAGAATACGAACTATTTAGTATTGTCAAAAAAGCGGTTAATGGTCGGGGAAAAGTGATCGCGGGGACGGGTTCTAATTCCACTTCCGAAGCGATCGAAGCGACCCAACAGGCTGCTAAACTGGGTTTAGATGGTTCTTTACAAGTGGTTCCCTACTACAATAAACCACCCCAAGAGGGTTTATATGAGCATTTTCGCGCCATTGCCAAAGCTTGTCCCGATCTGCCAGTAATGCTTTATAATATCCCCGGTCGTACTGGTCAAAATATGACCCCGGAAACGATTATTAAACTGGCAGCAGTTGATAATATTGTGGCGGTAAAAGAAGCTAGTGGTAATTTAGAACAAACCTGTAAGATTTACTGTCATACTCCTGAAAATTTCGCTATTTATTCCGGCGATGATTTTCTCACCTTACCCCTAATGACCTGTGGTGCGGTGGGGGTGGTCAGTGTTGCTAGTCATCTGGTGGGAGAAGAAATTCAAGGAATGATTCAAGCTTTCTTAACTGGAGATGCGGCCAAAGCGATCGAGATTAATTTGAAATTATTTCCCCTGTTTAAAGGTTTATTCTGTGCCACTAATCCAATTCCAATTAAAGCGGCCTTAAATCTAGTCGGTTGGGAAGTGGGGGGTCTAAGACTTCCTTTATGTTCCTTAAGTCCAGAGTTAGAAGAAGGATTAGCAAAAATCATGCAAGAATTGGCTTTAATCTAGAAAAATACTAGAAATTCTTGCCCACTAAACTGGGATTTTTCGAGAAAGTAGGTTATAATATTAATAGCTTCACTAGAAGAAAAGAAATATAGTTTAGAACAGCCAGAAAGTATTGATACTAAGTGAATTTAACTAGGTGTTGTTTACCTAGTTCGACTTATTCTAACTATTCATTTTTTGAGATTTCCCGTCCACAAAACCAACCTGAAAAATCACCATAACTTACCATCAAAGGATACCTAATGAGTCAAGATAAAACCCAAGCAAAACTAAAGATCATTCCCCTAGGAGGATTACACGAAATCGGCAAAAACACCTGTGTTTTTGAATACGATGATGAGATTATTCTCCTGGATGCTGGTTTAGCTTTTCCTTCCGATGATATGCACGGGGTCAATGTAGTGCTTCCCGATATGACTTATCTAAGAGAAAATCGCCATAAAATTAAGGGTATGATCGTCACCCACGGTCACGAAGATCATATCGGTGGCATTCCCTACCATCTCAAACAATTTGATGTACCAATTATCTACGGTCCGCGTCTAGCGATGGCTTTATTGCGGGATAAATTGGAAGAAGCAGGATTGGCAAATCGTACCAAATTAGAAACCGTTGCTCCTCGGCAAATGGTGCGTTTAGGTAAATCTTTCATGGTGGAATATATCCGCAATACCCACTCGATCGCCGATAGTTTTTGTGTAGCAATTCACACTCCTTTAGGGGTAGTTATTCACACAGGAGATTTTAAAATTGACCATACTCCCGTCGATGGCGAATTCTTTGATCTGCAAAAAATTGCCGAACATGGCGAGAAAGGGGTGCTATGTTTATTGAGTGATTCCACTAACGCGGAAGTACCCGGTTATACTCCCTCGGAAGCTTCCGTTTATCCCGGTTTAGAGCGGGTTTTTAACCAAGCAACGGGACGGATTATGATCACTACCTTTGCTTCCTCGGTGCATCGGATTAATCTGGTGTTGAAATTGGCCCAGAAATTTAACCGGAAAGTGGTGGTAGTGGGTCGATCGATGTTAAATGTCATCGCTCATGCGCGTAATTTGGGGTATATCAAATGTCCCGACGATCTATTTGAACCCTTAAAAGCGACCCGCAATTTAGCCGATGAAAAAATCGTCATTTTAACCACAGGATCCCAGGGAGAAACTTTAGCGGCCATGACGCGGATTTCTAAGGGTGAACATCCTCATATTCGCGTGCGTCAGGGGGATACGATTGTCTTTTCCGCTAATCCGATTCCGGGTAATACCATCGCTGTGGTCAATACAATTGATCGCCTGATGATGCAGGGTGCTAACGTGGTTTACGGACGCGATAAGGGAATTCACGTTTCTGGCCATGGTTCCCAAGAAGACCATAAATTGATGCTATCTTTGACCCGGCCGAAGTTTTTTGTGCCAGTGCATGGAGAACACCGAATGCTGGTCAAACACGCTCAGATGGCCCAAAGTATGGGGATTCCCGCCGAAAATATGGTAATTGTCAAAAATGGTGACACGATCGAGTTAACTGGCGATCGCATTGCCATCGGCACACCAGTGCCTTCGGGAATCGAGTTAGTCGATCAAGCGGGTGTGGTCCACGAACACATTATGCAGGAAAGACAACAGTTAGCCGAAGATGGTGTGATTACGATCGCATCCTTCGTTAACGGTGAGGGACAATTAAGCGCACCTCCAGAGATTAATTTGCGCGGTGTGGTCACAAAAGTGGAAATCCCGCTGCTGAATCAGTTAATTATTCGGGCGATCGAACGCTGTTTAAGCGATCGCAGTAGTGAATTTAAAACTGCCACGGGGGACCCAGATTGGGCCGGTTTGCGGGCCGAAATCGAGACGACTTTGCAGCGTTTAATCAAACGGGAGTTAAAGAGTCAACCTCTAGTGATTTTCCTCCTGCAAGCGGCGGCAACGGAACCAGCGAACAATCGTACTTATCGCCGCCGCCGTCCCGCAGCTACCATGGCCTCCTAATATCAGTGAGCAGTAAACAGTGAGCAGTAAACAGTGATCAGTAAACAGTGAAAAGATGGCAAGAAACTGCTATTTAATACTGGTCACTTAACACATACTGCTCACTTAAAACTCAAATCTGATAACTGATAACTGATAACTGATAACTGACCATGTTCCATGCTGCCGATTTGCGATCGCTGCTGACCGCCGTTGCCAGGGGAGAAATTAACCCGGAGACAGCCTTAGATAAACTTAAACATCTGGCCTTTGAACCGGTGGAAGACTTCGCTAAAATTGACCATCATCGTCAATTAAGGACGGGATTTCCGGAGGTTATCTGGGGGCCGGGTAAAACCACCGCTCAAATCGCCCAAATTATCCATGTTTTGCGTCAAAATAGTCCCGTGGTTATGGCCACCCGCATTGAAGCAGAGATAGCAGTCCAGCTACAGGAACAGGTAACAGACTTAGTTTATTATCCCTTAGCCCGCATCTGTGCCATTGCCGCAGCCGCTCCAGAAAATCCCCCAAAAGGGATAATTTCCATCCTAACGGCGGGAACTGCCGATATTCCCGTAGCGGAGGAGGCGGCGGTTACTGCTCAATTATGCGGTTTTTCCGTGCAGCGTCTCTGGGATGTGGGAGTAGCGGGAATTCATCGCCTCTTGAATCATCGCCATCTACTGGATGCCGCCGATGTGTTAATTGTTGTTGCGGGAATGGAAGGAGCCTTACCAAGTGTGGTAGCGGGATTAGTTGATCGCCCGGTGATCGCCGTTCCCACCAGTATCGGTTACGGAACCAGTTTCGGCGGTATTGCTCCTTTGTTAACTATGCTCAATTCCTGCGCGGTCGGCATCGGTGTGGTTAATATAGATAATGGTTTTGGGGCTGCCATGTTAGCCGGCCAAATTTTACGCACGGCGGCAAGATTAGCCTAGATTTTCCTTCATCTCAGACTGAAAATCCTATACAGTTGGTATAGGGATAAACTACTTTGAAAAAGAAGCCGATATGCACCTAAGTGAAATTACTCATCCCAACCAGTTACATGGTTTATCACTCCGTCAATTAGAAGATATTGCCCGTCAGATTCGCGAAAAACACCTCCAGACGATCGCCGCTACCGGTGGACATTTGGGACCGGGGTTAGGAGTCGTAGAACTAACGATCGCCCTTTACCAAACCCTCGATCTCGATCGCGATAAAGTCCTTTGGGACGTGGGACACCAAGCTTATCCGCACAAACTCCTCACCGGTCGCTATAACGATTTTCACACCCTGCGCCAAAAAAATGGCGTTGCGGGCTATCTAAAGCGTTGCGAGAGCAAATTTGACCATTTTGGGGCTGGACACGCCTCCACGAGCATTTCTGCGGGGTTAGGAATGGCTTTAGCCCGGGATGCCAAGGGGGAAGATTTCAAGGTAGTATCGATCATCGGGGATGGTGCTTTAACCGGGGGTATGGCCCTAGAAGCGATTAACCATGCTGGACATTTACCGAACACCAACATCATGGTTATCCTCAACGATAACGAGATGTCCATTTCCCCCAACGTCGGGGCAATTTCCCGCTATCTCAATAAAGTGCGTCTGAGCGAACCCGTCCAGTTTATCGCCGATAATCTCGAAGAACAATTGAAACACCTACCCTTCTTCGGTGACTCCCTCACCCCCGAAATGGAACGAGTCAAAGAAGGGATGAAACGGTTAGCAGTTCCCAAAGTCGGCGCTGTCATTGAAGAATTGGGCTTTAAATATTTTGGCCCGATTGATGGTCATAATATTCCCGAATTAATCGCCACTTTTAAACAGGCCCATAAAGTCCAAGGACCGGTTTTCGTCCACGTTGCCACCGTTAAAGGCAAAGGCTACGAATGGGCCGAAAAAGATCAAGTGGGTTATCATGCCCAAAATCCCTTTAATTTAGCCACGGGTAAACCGATTCCCTCCAGTAAACCGAAACCTCCGGCTTATTCCAAAGTTTTCGGGCATACTCTCACCAAATTAGCGGAAAATGACCCGCGCATTATCGGTATCACCGCCGCCATGGCTACCGGGACAGGATTAGATAAATTTCAGGCAAAACTGCCGAAACAGTATATCGATGTGGGAATTGCGGAACAACACGCGGTTACTCTCGCCGGTGGTCTTGCTTGCGAAGGAATGCGCCCGGTTGTCACCATTTACTCTACTTTCCTGCAGCGGGCTTTTGATCAGATTATTCATGATATCTGCATTCAAAATCTACCGGTTTTCTTTTGTATGGACCGGGCCGGTATTGTCGGGGCCGATGGACCGACCCACCAAGGGATGTACGATATCGCCTACCTGCGTTGTATCCCCAATATGACCATTATGGCCCCGAAAGATGAGGCAGAACTGCAAAGAATGGTCGTAACGGGGATTAATCATACCAGCGGCCCCATTGCCATGCGTTACCCCCGGGGCAACGGTTTAGGGGTTCCCCTGATGGAAGAGGGTTGGGAAGCTTTACCCATCGGTAAGGGCGAAATTCTCCGCAGTGGCGATGATGTTCTCCTGTTAGGATACGGCACGATGGTCAACACTTCCCTACAGGTGGCCGAAATCCTCAGCGAACACGGCATCGAGGCCACAGTGGTTAATGCTCGTTTTGTCAAGCCCCTTGATACAGAACTTATCTTTCCCCTTGCCCAACGTCTTGGTAAGGTGGTGACTTTAGAAGAAGGTTGTTTGATGGGTGGTTTTGGTTCTGCGGTTTTGGAAGCTTTACAGGATGCTAATATTCTAGTTCCAGTCAAACGTTTCGGGGTTCCCGATAAATTAGTGGACCACGCAAAACCAGAGGAATCTTTCGCTGATTTGGGTTTAACCAGTCCCCAGATTGCCCAACAGGTTTTAGCGGCATTTTTTAGCCAAAAACAAACCGCTAACGTTGGTTAAAATCTCAAGATTAGCTTGGCCAGTTTTCCCGAAAAATTAGGGAAGACTGTTTTTTTTTGCTCTAGATAATATCATCTTCAGCGCTCATTTTTGATAGACAAAAGTTATTGCTGTCACCCCAAACACAAGTTTACTGTCCCACCCGCCAAATTTTGATAGTTTGGTCACCACTTCCACTAGCTAAATAGCGGCCATCGGGACTATATGCTACTGAATAAACCCGGTAAGAATGACCAGTAAGAATACGCAGTTCTTTTCCCGTTGCTACCTCCCAAATTTTGATAGTATTGTCCCAACTACCACTAGCTAAATAGCGGCCATCGGGACTATATACCACTGACTCAACCCTGTCAGAATGACTGGGAAGGGTACGCAGTTCTTTTCCCGTTGCCACCTCCCAAATTTTGATAGTATTGTCCGAACTACCACTAGCTAAATAGCGGCCATCGGGACTATATGCTACTGACCTAACCCCGCTAGAATGACCAGTAAGGGTACAAAATTCTGTTTCCGTTGCCACCTCCCAAATTTTGATAGTATTGTCCCAACTCCCACTAGCTAAATAGCGGCCATCGGGACTATATACCACTGAGTAAACCCCGCGAGAATGACCAGTAAGGGTACGCAATTTTTTTCCCGCTGCTACCTTCAAAATTTTGATAGTTTTGTCACTACTACCACTAGCTAAATAGCGGCCATCGGGACTATATGCTATTGAGTTAACCGAGTCAGAATGACCAGTAAGGGTACGCAATTCTTTTCCCGTTGCTACCTCCCAAATTTTGATAGTTCTGCCATTACTCCCACTAGCTAAATAGCGACCATCGGGACTATATACCACTGACAAAACCGAGCTAGAATGACCAGTAAGGGTTTTATCTAAGAAGCGAAGACTAGATAAATCAGATATTAATAATTGAGGACTAGCAGGAAACTCTAGATATTTAAAATAACCGTAAGCTTGTGTTATTCCTACTCCTAATAACAAAACTCCGCCAAGAGCTATCATTAGATTTGGTGTTGGAGGCATAGATTGAAGACCGGCGGGAAACTGCTTATATTTCAAATAACCATAAACTTGCGTTATTCCTACTCCTAATAACAAAACTCCACCAAGAGCTATCATTCTATTTCTAAGCTTATTATTTTTAACCGGTTGTACAGGTGTAGGAAGTAACTTTAATTGCCGTTCAATCTCATCCAAACGCTGTAAAATAACCCTAGTATTAGCTGGCCTATTTCTGGGCAATCTTCCCATCAACTCATCAATAAAATCCAACAATAACGGGTGAATATTTTCCGTTTCTTCTCGCCAAGATAAAACATCATTAATCGGATCATAAATTTCTAAGGGATGTTTTCCGGTTAATAAATGCACAAAAGTTCGTCCTAAAGCATGAAAATCTGATTGAATCACCGCTTGGCCATGTTGTTGTTCATTGGGGGTATATCCGGCTGAGGTAATACCTGTCACCTGTTGACCTTTTACCTTTTGATGATAGGTTTGGGTTTCTTCCCTTGCTGTGCCAAAATCAATTAACACCAACTCGCCACTATTCCGCAACATGATATTAGGGGGTTTAATATCTCGATGCAGCCAATTCTGTTGATGAATTTTATCGAGAATTAAAGTAATTTCTCTCAGCCATTTAAAAGCCCGTTTTTGACTTAACTTATCATACTGGTTGAGCCACTGTTCTAAATTAATCCCCTCCACTTTTTCCATAACTAAACAGTGTAATATTTTCCCCTCCCTTGTGGAATATTGAAAATAGGCATCTGCGCGAGGAACACCGGTGACATTTTGACGACTCAACTCTAATAAAACGTCATATTCCCGTTTAAATAATTCCACTGCTTTCGGTTCATTATTCCATTTTTCTTGTAATACCTTGAGGATTTTGGCTGTAAAACCTTCAAAAGCCTCATAAACAACGCCAAAACCAGTCGTATCACTCAATAACCGACTTACCCTATATTTACCATTTAACAACAACTCAGAGCCGCAACTTTGACAGTAACGAGTATTCGAGTTATTATTACTCGGATGGTCTGGTTGAGAACAATCGGGATTAATACAGTAACAGGGTTTCATCTCGGCTATCAGTTATTTTATTGGGTTAATAATTGCAAGTTTTCCCTCCCTGACCTTGATAGCATTTTATCATAAGTAAGTAGTTATGATTAAATTGAAGAGAGATATTGCATTTTTCAAAACGTCGTGGTTTGTAGGTTGATTCATGAATCAACGCTCCCTAGGGTTCTTTCACTCTCTCCAATGTCATTCTCTCCAATCCTTATCTGGCAACGTTTTTAGTCGATTTATCGGAATAAATAGCTGAAAACCCCCCCGTGCATTAGTTTTTCGGAGGGATGCTTACAAACAGCTGCTGATATATCTGTAATAATTTAAGAGTCACTGATAATTGCTGATTGTCGGTATTTCTGCAAATCTGAGATGCAGCCAAATTATCCCCCCAAATTAGAAGGATAAATTATCAGTTTTCTCCCGGATTTTACCCTATTCATTCATATTACGATAGGTAGCCACTGCCGAGGGAGAAATGCGATTGAGATAACGGAAAATCCAATATTTTAAGACTGTATCCAAGATAACGGGAAAAGTGGCGATAAAGAGAAAATTAAACTGGCGATTTTCTGGTAAACCGAAATGACGACTTAACCCTTCTAGGATCACTTCCCAACCGTGGGGAGAGTGGAAACCGACAAATATATCGGTAAAAAGAATAATTAAAAAAGCTTTAGCTGAATCGCTAAGATTATAGAGAATGCCATCCAGAAAAGACTTGACAATCTCAATTTCTCGACGACTAAAAGCGACAACACAACCAAAGGCAATCAGGGAACAAATATCGGCGAAAATATTAGCGATCGCATTTAAACCTCGTTGGCGAAATTCTTCACTTAGTACCGCTGCTTTTTTGGTAATTTCTCCCTCGATTTCTTCGTTAGATAATTTGGGTGCTAAACCAATCATACCTCGAAAATGTAAAGCTTCCTCAAATCTTCTCAATTCCGAAAAAGCTTCTTCTTCTAAATCCTGATTGATAAAAATAAACTGTTCCTGTTGTTGGAAATATTTATTAACCAAGGGGGTAATTAGGAAAGTTTTGGTTAATTGCTGGGTTAATAAAGGAACAATAATTAACAGTAAAATAAACTTGAGGGAAATGGCTGTTTTATAACGAGAATTGCGAAATTTCTTTAAAACTGCCTCCTCCGATTCCTCCGCTTGGGGATCAATTTCCTGTTTAATGCGATTAAAAGTGTTGACAAAAGAACGGGGCAAAACCCCCGGTTTTTCCGTAGCTTTTTGGGATTTATTACTTTTGATTATTTCCTCATCTTCAATACTACCCGCCGCTAAAAAAGAGCGATTCCTGGAAGTTTTATTTTTGGCTGTTTCCTGCTCAAAATTTCGGTTCTGGAGACTTTTGGGGACATCTTCAATATCTTCTTGCCAATAATTATCTTGATATTTTCCGATAACACTATCGATAAACTGAAGTTTTTTCAGACAAACATCTGTGGTGACAGTAATCACCCCATTACTAATTGTCGGTTGATTGGGTCCGAAGGTATTAACGATCGAGCGACTAGCTTTAAACTCCGTCAATCTGACTTTAATTTTTTGCAGATAACCTTTAACTTCTGCGATAAAATAGGAATTAGTGCTGCGGCCATAATTCGAGAATTCATTCGCCACTTTTCGCCCTTGAAAATGCTTGTCTTCTATCTCCTTAATCTTCAAAGCTGCATGATACGCCTCATCTAAAGAACGTTCAGGAGTTTGTAATAACCATTGATTAACACCTTGCAAAATCCGATTAAGATTCATAGGAAACAATTACTTCCACAAGGGAGAAAAGCTAGAGTACCGATCAGTTATCTTAACAAATACAATCGAGAAAAAACGATGTCAATCATACCAATTTGGATCGAAGGTGGCACGCGATCAGGAAAAACCACCACTTTAGTCGGGGAATTTCGGCGCTGGGTGTCTCGCGATCGCTCAAAATCATCCCCCCTTCCTCGATCGATCTTAGTTTTCGCTGCCAACGATGATAATAAACGGGAATTAGCTGATCGATTAGCCATTGCTGTTAGGGGTAGCTATCCGATTCTCTGTAAAACCCCTTTAGGTTTTCTCACCGATGAAGTCATCCTGTTTTGGCCGTTAATTTTCGAGTTTTTGGAGCTAAAAGCGCAATTTCCCCGCCGATTACGCCCAGAAACGGAGCAGGAACTCGCCACCCGTCTCTGGCAACCAGCAATCGCCGAATTCTTCCAGCTTACTAGCATAAATGAATATCGTTTCGTGCGTCAAGTTCTCGATTTGTTACAATTAGCCGGTGCTAGTGGTGTTCCCGCAGAAAAGATACCCGAAAGATTAGCCGAAGGATTATCAGAAACAGATCTAAAACGAGTTTTAGCGATTAATGAGCAGGAAACACCAGAAAAAGTAGGAGAATTAATCATTCAATGGCGTGATTGGTCTCTAGAACGTGGTTTATTAAGTTATGGTATCATCTACGAACTCTATTGGCGCTATTTATTTCCTGATAGTCGCTATCAACAGCAACTATTAAAACGCTTCCGGGGGGTTTTTGCGGACGATGTGGACGATTATCCGGCTATTGCCAAGGATTTACTCAGTTTTTTCCTCGATCATGATTGTTTTAGCGTTTTTACCTACAATCCCCAGGGAAAAATCCGCTTAGGATTAACTGCCGATCCCGATTATCTACACGAATTAGAGAAACGCTGTCAAATTATGTCATTATCTACCACTGAGGGGTTAGCTGCTCAGTTTAGCGAGACGATTCTCTCCCTAATCAGCGACGGTAACTATCTTGGCAATCTTCCCGATCAATTCATCTCCCTGCAAACCACCTCTCGCGCTGAATTGTTACGGAAGACAGCCACAGCTATTATTCAAGCAGTCAAGCAAGGAACAGTAAAACCCGAAGAAATCGCCGTTATTGCCCCCGGTTTAGACGAAATCGCCCGTTATAGCCTGATGGAAATTTTAACCGGTGCCGGGATAGCCGTTCAACCCCTGAACGAACAACGACCCCTGATCAGTTGTCCTCTGATTCGGGCATTATTGACCCTTCTCGCCCTTGTTTATGAAAATTTGGGGCGTTTAGCCCCCCAAGAGGCTATAGCGGAAATGCTGGTGATTTTTAGCCGTTATCGCTGGGATGAAGAACAAAATTTAATTCCCGATATCGATCCGGTTCGCGCTGGATTAATTGCCGATCATTGTTATCAAGTGGATCTGGAAAATCCTCGTTTATTAGCGATCGAAACTTTTCCCCGTTGGGATCGCTTAGGACAAAAAGCTTGTACTGCCTACGAAAGAATTTGTCACTGGATCGAAGGGATGAAAAAACGGCAGCAGGAAGCCAAACTTTTCCCGATTTTTGTCTTAAATCAAGCGATCGAACAATTATTAAACGATGGGGAAAATTTGCCCTTCGATCACTTGGCAGCTTTGCGAGAATTAATGGAAACTGCCCAACATTTTTGGGAGATCGATCGCCGTTTGCGTGAGAGTGAACCCTCTTTTCAAAGTCCCAGCGAAACTATTAGTCAGTTTATCCAACTTTTGCGCCGTGGTACAATTACCGCTAATCCCTATCCTGTGCGACAATTTATTAAATCTTCCTCAGCAGTTACCCTAGGCAATATCTTTCAATATCGTTCTTTTCGTTCTAGTCATCGTTGGCATTTTTGGCTAGATTGTTCTTCCCCACTCTGGGAACAAGGAGGTGCTGCTACTCTTTTTGCTGCGCCAATTTTTTGGCGAAAAAGTCCCTATCAACCCTGGACAACGGAAGCAGAATTAGAGGAAAATCAGGACCGTTTACAGAGAGTTTTAAGGGATTTATTAGCAAGGGTAAGCGAAAAAGTTATCCTCTGTCACAGTGATTTAGGAGTATCGGGAACCGATCAAACTGGACAACTTTTATCCTTAGTACAAGCGGCAAAAGAATATGATTAAGCACTAGAAAAAAATTAACTTCTTGGTTAGGAGAGGCAATAGGCAATAGGCAATAGGCAAAGGGGGGGTTAGATATGTGTAATTAATTTTGCTTAGGTACTTAGTAAAAGGATTGGGGGAGATTCAGCTAATCTAAGGATAGGCGGTTAAGATGCGTCTGAGCTTATAACCTAATTTGGTCTTGACGACCGGCCAAGCTCTTGACTATCTAAGTAGGTAGGCGTTAAAAGTTGTCAGATGCCCCCCTTATTAAGGGGGGATTAAAGGGGGGACTAAGGGGGGATCGGCACACCCCTTATCAAGGGGGGCAGGGGGGATCGAACCTAAAATCCATTTTTAATTTAATTATAACCAGCTACTTAAATTAGCCGTTAAGACTGCACCGGAGTGTCAGAGTGGGGAGCAGGGAGAGGAAGTTTGAGCATTTGTACTAAAATTGTTAATACGCAGTTTAAATTCAGTACAGTTTACCCACTCTCTGTGTGCGAGAATAGCCTGTGTGAAAAACCTAGGTAATTGTTATGGTTGCACCTATACAAAATAGGCAGTTTAACGGGTTGTCTAGCCAAGAAGCTAGTGAGCGCTTGAAACAGCACGGCTACAACGAACTCCCCTCAACTCAGCATCGTACTTTTTTAACCATCGCCCTAGACATTATCCAAGAGCCGATTTTCCTGCTCCTAATTGCCTGTGGTGTCATCTACCTCTTTTTGGGTGATGCACAAGAAGCTCTAATTTTACTGGGGTTTGTCTTTTTTATTATTGGCATCAATCTTTACCAGGAGCAAAAAACGGAACGTTCTCTAGAAGCACTGCGGGACTTATCCAGTCCGCGGGCCTTGGTGATTCGAGATGGGGAACGGCAGCGGATTGCCGGCCGGGAAGTGGTACAGGGCGATCTGATCGTGGTGGAGGAGGGCGATCGCGTTCCTGCGGATGCGATTTTGCTGTGGTCCACTCACTTGACGATTGATGAATCGCTGTTAACCGGAGAGTCTGTTCCGGTCAGGAAACGCACCATCCAGCTAGAAGAAGACCCGAAGCAGCTTTCAGCCACCTTGAGACCGGGTGGAGACGACTTACCCACTGTCTATTCTGGCACTCTGGCGGTACAAGGGCAGGGCATTGCCCAGGTGCAAGCAACGGGCATACATACTGAAATGGGAAAAATTGGCAAAGCTCTGCAAACGGTTGAACCGGAAGACACGGTCTTACAAAAAGAAACCCGTCGCATTGTCGGTAAATTGACGATGATCGCGCTGGCCATTTGTGCGGCGGTGGTCGTGATTTATGGATTAACCCGGGCCGATTGGTTGCATGGCTTTTTGGCAGGATTAGCCCTGGCGATGGCAATTTTGCCCAATGAAATTCCGGTGGTGCTGGCCATCTTTCTGGCTCTGGGAGCGTGGCGATTCTCGCAAAAACAGGTACTAACCCGTCGCATTCCAGTGGTTGAAACCCTGGGTTCTGTCACCGTTCTTTGTGTCGATAAGACTGGAACCCTGACATTGAACCAAATGGCCGTCAAACAATTGTTGGTTTACAGCGGCTCCAATGCTTATCTGTACGATGTGACGCTCCACGAGCGCGAACCCTTGCCCGAAGTCCTTCATCCCCTGATCGAGTTTGGTATTCTAGCGAGTCGCAAAGATCCCTTTGACCCGATGGAGAAAGCGTTGCAGCAAATTGGTTGGGATTACCTAGCCAAGACTGAACACCTGCATAGCGATTGGCAACTACTGCGCGAATATCCCCTGTCCACCGATCTCTTGGCCATGTCCTGTGTCTGGGAATCCCTGACGGGGGAGCTTACCGTTGCGGCAAAAGGGGCCCCAGAAGCGATCGCCGATCTCTGCCATTTCAGCCCGATTCAACAACAGGAGCTTGTCGAACAGATCCAGGCAATGGCCGGAGAGGGTTTGCGAGTTCTGGGAGTTGCCCAAGGACGCAAAATGGGAACATTACCCAAAACTCACGCTCTTGAGTCATCCGGGCCTCTAGCCTACTTAGAATCTGACGATCGCTTACCTGTTCAACAACACGACTTTGAGTTTGAATTTGTGGGACTGATCGGACTGGAAGACCCCGTGCGTCCTACTGTGGCACCTGCGATCGCCGAATGCTATGGTGCGGGAATTCGCGTTATGATGATTACGGGTGATTATCCGGTAACAGCCCAGAACATTGCCCGTCAGATTGGACTCACGCCTTTAGACAAGGTGATCACCGGTAGGGAACTGGAGCAAATGGGTGAGTCGGAACTGCGCGATCGCATTCAAAGCACCAACATCTTTGCCCGTGTCGTCCCCGAACAAAAACTATTGATTGTTAATGCACTGAAACGCTCCGGGGAAATTGTGGCCATGACTGGTGATGGTGTCAACGATGCCCCGGCCCTCAAGTCTGCTCATATCGGCATTGCCATGGGTGAACGAGGTACGGATGTAGCGCGCGAGTCTGCCGATCTGGTTCTGTTGAAAGATGATTTTTCGTCCATCGTCGAATCGGTCAAACTGGGCAGACGTATCTTTGACAACCTGAAAAAGGGGATGGCCTATACCTTGGCCGTTCACGTTCCGATCGCGGGTATGTCCTTGATTCCAGTCATGTTTGGCTGGCCCTTGGTGCTACTCCCGATCCACATTGCCTTTCTGCACTTAATTATCGATCCGGCCTGCACGGTTGTGTTTGAAGCTGAACCGGCAGAAAGCGATATTATGCGTCGCCCCCCCCGTAATCCCAAAGAACCCTTGTTCAGTCGTCGGACGTTGCGATTAGCCTTGCTTCAAGGAACCAGCGTTTTAGTGGTACTGGTTATTGTATTTGCGATCGCCTATAGCAACGGCAATAGTGAATTTAATGCTCGTGCCTTAGCATTTACGACATTGATTATCTCTAACCTGGCTATGATTCTCACCAATCGTTCCTGGTCCCGAACGATTCCAGAAATGCTCCAAGCTCCTAATCGGGCTTTGTGGTGGGTGATCGGCGGTGGACTGCTGTTTTTGGGATTAGTTCTCTATGTTCCTTTGTTACGACACCTGTTCAGCTTTTCATTTCTACATACTGATGATTTGCTGGTCAGCTTAGTTTCTGGAGTTGTCAGTATTTTCTGGTTTGAAGGACTAAAACTGTGGAACCGTCGGCACTTGAACACCCAAAAATAAAAGGCATCATATAGCGTTTTTCAGTCGGCTGAGGTACAAAAGTTATGGGTTTTAGGCAAAAGGCGAAAGGGAAGAAAAATAGGTGTACCTCACTAGCTTAGGAAACGCTATAGATTCCACGATCGGTTACAAATTGTTGCAGCAGTGCGCTATGTAATTGCTTGAATGAATTGTGCCTACCTACTCAATAATCGGCATGGTGGGTTCAATCATCAAGTTTAACCCTCTGCTAACCAGCGCACGGCATCCTTAGCGTGGTAGGTTAAGATAATATCGGCACCCGCCCGTTTAAAGCTGGTTAAAGTCTCTAAAGTCACCCGTTTTTCGTCAATCCAGCCATTTAACGCCGCCGCTTTAATCATTGAATATTCCCCCGACACATTGTAGGCAGCCACGGGTAAATTAGTCATTTCCTTGATTCTCCAGATAATATCCATGTAAGATAGGGCAGGTTTTACCATTAACATATCTGCTCCCTCTAATAGGTCTAATTCCACCTCTTTTAAGGCTTCCCTGGCATTACCCGGATCCATTTGGTAGGTTCTGCGATCGCCGAATTGGGGGGTAGAATCAGCCGCATCCCGAAACGGCCCATAATAGGCAGAGGCATATTTAGCCGTATAGGAAAGAATCGGTGTATCACTATAACCCGCCTCATCCAATCCTTGACGAATTGCCTGCACAAAACCATCCATCATTCCCGACGGTGCAATGATATCCACTCCCGCTTTTACCTGAGAAACGGCGGTTTTTTGCAATAATTCCAGAGTGGGATCATTTAACACCCTGCCGGTTAAATCCCCCGTTTGCAGATAACCACAATGACCATGGTTGGTATATTCACACAAACAAGTATCGGCGACAATGAGTAGATCGGGAACTGCCTCTTTAATTGCTGTGGCCGCTTTCTGCACAATACCATGATCGTGCCATGCTCCCGTCGCCTCTGTGTCTTTACTTTCTGGCAGCCCGAATAAAATAATCGCTGGAATTCCTAAATCCCGCACTTCCTTGGCTTCATCAACAATTTTATCGATTGATAATTGGTACACTCCCGGCATCGATTTGACTTCCCGGGCAATACCTTCCCCCGTCGTAGCGAAAAGGGGATAGATAAAGTCATTGGCTGTCAAGACGGTTTCACTCACCAGACGGCGCATTTGAGGGGTTTGACGCAGACGACGGGGGCGATGAATAGGAAACATAGTTTTTTGTGATTAAATCGGGAATCTTGTCTCGATTCTTTAGTTTAAATCTTTGCTGAGGATGAACACAAATCGATTCAGCCGGCAGCTGGCTGCCGGCAGCTATCCGCAATATTTAGTTATTTTGAGCTTAATCAAACTATTTAGATCATTTTTGACCTAATGAGGCTTTATCGTCGTTTTGAGGGCGAAAAACCAGCAATTTGACTAAAATTTAATCTTTATAGCGATCACTTTTGCTGTTGCCACCACCTCATCTCTTTACAAAACTTTACCTCATCAGTTATCAGTTACCAGTTATCAGTTACCAGTTATCAGATGTGAGTTTTCAGTTCACTGATGGCTCTCTTGGATATTGGCTGAAAAATGTTCATGGTGTTACATTAGCGGCGCAAGCGTTCACTGATTACTGATTACTGTTCACTGTTCACTGACTCCCAAAACCCATCTCCATTTGGGAGAAGGATCGTTTATTCTAGGAAGTAAGAGCGATCGATTCAGGATTTTTGTTATGGCCAACTTAGGTGATTTAGTCAAAAAAGCAGTTTATTTGGGCGTAGGCATTGCTACTTATGCCGCCGAAAAAGCTGAAGTAAATTTACAAGAATTAAGAAATCAAGCCCAAAAATTAGCCGATGAAATGATTTCTCGCGGCGAAATAAACGCAGAAGAAGCGAGGAAATACGTCGATGAGTTGGTGAAACAGGCACAACAGCAACCGGTGACAGCTAACGAATCTAATATTCCCCATGAACCCCGACGGATAGAAATTATTGAAGATGAGGAGGACACCAAAGCAGCTGATCCCAAAGTAGATGAATTGCGGCAAAAGGTGGAACGTCTTCAGGAGGAATTACGGAAACTGCAACAGGATTAAAACCTAGATTTTAGGGATAAATAACTAATTATTACCAGACAAGGGATGCAAGTATAAACATGGACGATTGGCAGAAGGATTTTTGGGAAGTGATCGAAACTGTGGCACTGGGAATTGAAAATTTTTTCCAAGAAGTGACCCAAGCTATTGAAGAAATCAATGAGGAAATTATCATCGATCTGGAACAGTTTATTCAAGAGGTTTTACCCCAGGAATTAGAAGAATTTTTTAACCTCGATGAATCCCTATTTTCGGAATTAGACGAACCCTCGGATTTTACCCTCACTCCTAAGGTTAACCCCGATCCTAATACCCATGCTGCTTGTATCGGTTGCCGTAATTATCACGGTTATATCTACGGAGGCAATCTTCTCGTCTGCGGTTTCCATCCCTACGGTTGGGATAGTGATAGTTGTCCCGATTGGCAAGCAGAGGATTAATTATTTTCCTATAAAATCAGGTAGGGTTATTATCCCTACCCATAACTTTTATCTCAAAGCAGTTAGGGACTTGCGCTTTGATAATTTACCATCTGGCTGGTCTGGTTCTTCTACAGAGCGATTTTCTGGCTGGGATATTATTCCTAAGCAAGTTCCTTATCGTTGTTGTGGTCAAAAAAAGGTATCCTTTGTCCCCAATCAGTAATCCTTGAATCGAGCCAATGACATCCCAGAGAGCTTCTCGTTCCGAGCCATTCGCGGGAGTCAGTCCCGATGAAAAAATTTTCACCACCAGAGATGAAAGAGGTTTCCTTCCCTACACCCGTTCAGACCTCGGCGTGAGCTTTTGTCGAACGCAAAAGCTCACGGCCGAAGCCCACACCCCACACCCTACACCCTCTTTCAAGTAAAGATGAAGTCACTAGCAGTTAACGTGCCCGCAAATCCTACAAGGGTAATCTGACCGAAGCCTGGAGTAGAAGGACTCGTAATGATGTCGTTACCAGCACCAGGGCCGACAGTAATCGTCAAAGCCCCGATGCCGCCGAGACCAAAGGCAGACAAGTCAATCTTGTCAGCACCACCCCCACTGAAGTCAGTGATGACATCGTTACCGAAACCACTTGCGAAGCGGAACGTGTCATTGCCGATCCCCCCAGTTAGGGAGTCATTGCCGAGGCCGCCAACCAGAGTGTCATTGTCGGCACCACCGTTCAGGATATCATTCTGTGTACCACCGTTCAGGATGTCATTGCCGGCATCGCCATTATAGGTGCGAGCCGAGGCGTTGGTGGCAGTAATGGTGTCGTTCCCGCCTTGTCCGAAGACGCTGCCAGAGAGCAAGGTTGTGGCGCTGAAGTCGAGGATGTTGTCGCTGGCGTTGCCATCGATGTTTCGGTTGGAACCACCCGCATCCAGGTTGACCCGCTCGATGCCGTTGGTGGCCAAGAATTGATTCAGCACCAGATTGCCCTGGCCGCCATCTGTGGTTCGCTGCAAGGTGTCGATACCTGACCCGCCTTGCAGGGTGTCAAACTCAGCCTCGTTCAGGTTGGCGAGGAAGGTATCGTCGCCAATGCCGCCAATCAGACTGTCAACACCCGCACCCCCCTTGATGGTGTCGTTCCCGCCGCCACCGGAGATGGAGTCATTGTCGGCACCACCATTCAGGGTGTCATTCTGTGTACCACCGTTCAGGGTGTCATTGCCGGCATCGCCATTATAGGTGCGAGCCGAGGCGTTGGTGGCAGTAATGCTGTCGTCTCCGCCTAAACCACTGACGCCGTTAGAGAGAAAGGTGGTGGCACTGAAATCAAGCACATTGCCATTCGCGTTGCCATCAATCCCGCGATTTGAGCCGCCCGCATCCAGGTTGACCCGCTCGATGCCGTTGGTGGCCAAGAATTGGTTCAGCACCAGATTGCCCTGGCCGCCGGTGGTGGTGCGTTGTAAAGTGTCTGTCCCCGAGCCGCCTTGCAGGTCGTCAAACTCCGCCTCGCTCAGGTTGGCGAAGAAGGTATCGTCTCCCGCACCGCCAAATAGGCAGTCTTCATCCGCACCTCCGGTAATGGAGTCGTTTCCGGCAAGGCCAAACACCAAGTCTTGTCCATCACCAGCCTGAATCGTGTTGTTCGCTGCGGTGCCCACAATGAGGCTACTTTTCCCGGCTACATCCGTATAACTAGCCGTGGTCATCACCACCACATTGTTGATCGGGATCAAGCAATCGGTGATGTTGTAAACCTGGCCATCATCTAGCACGTTGGCTGTGGCCGACTCGAAGTTTTTAGCCTTGAACTGGAGGCTCGCGATATTGATGGTGCCTCCACTGGGCGCGAGGGTCTTACCCGTGGGAGCAGCAACGTAAGTGTTGAGCGACCCGATATCGCCGACACTGAAAGCCCCAAGCTGCAGGGGAGTCAACACCAGATTGATGGTGTCAGTACCGTTGCCGCCGTCATAGACGGTGACTTGGCCGCTGTGGCTCGCCGCCGTCCAAACCGTGTCGGCACCGTCAGCCATGCTGACGCCGGTGACGTTCAGCACCTGGCCGATCAGGCTGAGGTTGACCACCTCGTTGGTGGCGTTGCTGCCGTTGATGGCCTGATTGTTGCCGTCCAGGGTCTCGATGCTGGAATAGGTGGCGGTGGTGCCGCTGCCCGACGGGCCGAATGAAGATATGCTCAGCGCACCAGCACCCGTGTTCCTGATCGTGTCGTTGCCGGTGCCGCCGATGATGGTGTCGCCGCCCACCTGTAAGCCAGCGATGTTGAAGGTGTCGTCGCCATCGCCCCCGTCCATGCTATCGGCACCGTCGCCGCCGGTGATGGTGTCATTGCCCGCGCCGGCATTGATGCTGTCGTTGCCGCTACCAGTGCTGATCGTATCGGCGAAGCTGCTGCCGGTAACGTTCTGGGTGCCGCCGCCGCCGTTGATGGTCACCCCGGCATCCGCGGTGGAGACGTTGACGTAGTCGGTGCCGCCGGTGGCATTAAAGGTGTTGATCGCGCCCACCCCGGTGGCGCTGCTGAACCCGGAGAGGTCGAAGATGTCGCTGCCGTTGTTGGTGCCGTTGATGGCAAAATTGTTGCCTTTGAAGGTCTCGATGCCCTGATAGGTCGCGCCGGCTGAGGTCGGCAGAGACCCGTTGATAAGGGTGTAGTTCGTCCCCGCGACGCCGAAGGACAGGAAAGTGGAGAGGGCGCCGGTGACGTTGATCGTGTCGCTGCCACTAGCGCCCGTGTCGTTGAAGGTGTCGCCACCCAGCTGTGAGCCAGCGATGTTGTAGGTGTCGCTGCCATCGCCCCCATCCATGCTATCGGCACCGTCGCCGCCTATGAGAGTGTCATCGCCCGCGCCGGCATTGATGGCGTCGTTGCTAATACCAGTGCTGATCGTCTCGGCGAAGCCGCTGCCGGTAACGTTCTGGGTGCCGCCGCCGCCGTTGATGGTGATGCTGGTGAAGCTGACACCGGAGTTTGTGGTCAAGCCGGACAGATTGACGACGTCGGTGCCGCCGGTGGTGTCCAAGGTGTTGATCACCAGATCGGTGTCGGTGAATGGAGGTGACCCCCCAGGGGAGATGGTGAATCCCGACCCGGTGACCTTATAGCCGCCTGTGTCGTCGAGGACGTTGATCGTATTGCCGCTGTTGTTGCCATTGATGGTTCGCGTAGGCATAATCTTTTCTCCAAATTTGTTGTTTGCGTTGACGCGCCGGTGCCAGTCCTGAAAGCCAAATGGGGCCATCCAAAAAATGGTCTAAGCCCCCGATTGGGGTCAGACTCGACTGACCGATTGTGGACACTCAAAGTGAAGTAGTTTGATCTTACAGTATCTGGTTTTTCGTTACTTGGTATGGTTCGATAGGGGGGTATAAATCGACTAAATTCTTATCTGGCAAGAGATTTAATTGATTAGTTCGCTCCAGATCGCAAACAATTGACAAAAATTGCGGTAATGTCTTTTTCTATAAGGGTTTCATCCTTTATAACCCCCGTCCATTGCATAACACAAACCGAAGAGCAAAAATAATTTAGGATCGCTATAGTTAAGAATTACCCTTGGAAGCATGGTAAGGTTCAGAATCAAAAGGCTGCATCCCCACATCGGGATATTCATCATTGTTGGGACTAAAAATGCGAGCGAAAGCCTCTGTTAGGTACTGGACAAAATTGTGTAATGTATCCTTGATATTCATTGCTTTTCCCTCCGACTCTCGACAACAATCTCTTTTTCGGATCAGGTTGATTCACCCCTCCATCGCCATTATCTGGCCAGAATCTCATCAATTGTTGACTTTTGAGATAATTCTTGAATAATCTCCATAAGACTTTATATTTTTTCTTGTTTATCTAAATCTTTATAGTAATTCTTGTATTTTTGTAAAGGAAAAATTATTCAATCAAATCGCTGAACAAATATTTAATTGTTGTCCAGAAAGGACTGTATCCTTGTTGATCATCATTTTGATTGTTTATTTAGAAATGTGACAGAAAAAAATAAGGTTTTGGTCGTAGATGCAGCGAGTCAAGGTTAGCTTTATTGTTATTGAGCCGGAATTTGAAATTGCTAACTTAATTGACCCAGTGGTGCAGAAAACTCCTGAAAGACTTGCTGGACAAGGAGTCCGAGTTAGATAGGGAGTTAAGAGGAGCAAGTTTATGAGATGCTTAAGTTCCCCAAAGTCATCCCTAGGTTAGCCCCTCTCCTTTAACTTCAACTACTTGAACAACTAAGTCAATGGATTAAGGGATAATCTCGATCGCAGTAGCTTTGCTCTAGCCCACTGGACTTAGTTAGTACGAAGGCACTACTGCAGACGTTTTAAGCGTTCTTGGAGAATTTGGGCTTGTTTTTCGGACTCTGCTAAAGCTTGCTTCGTTTTTTGGATTAAAGCTTCTGGAGCTTTTTCGACAAAGCTAGGTTTATTCAGGCGATCGCTCAAACTCTTAATTTCCCCTTCTACTTTAGCTAAATTTTTCGCTAATTTCCCGGCCAATACCGATATATCAACCAATCCGGACAGGGGAATGAGGATTTCTACCGTAGCGACAACACCAGCGATCGCTTGATTGACTTCCTCGGTTAATTTGGCCGTCAAAATTAAGTTTTCGATCTTGGCCAAGTCTTTTAAGTACACTTGTCCGCGTTGCAAAATAGCTAATTCTTGGCTGTTTTCTGTCTGTAAAATTGCCGTGATCGTTGCTCCCGGTTTAATCCCCGCTTCGGCCCGCAAATTACGCAACACCCGAATACTTTCTATTAATAACTCAAAAGTATTTTCTAAGTCTAGATCGATCAGAGAACTATCGGCTATTGGATAGGTTTCTAAAGCCAAAACCTGCTGATTTTCTTGGGTTAAATTATGCCAAATTTCCTCGGTAATATGGGGCATAAAGGGATGTAATAATTTTAATGTTCCTGCCAAGATAAAAGCCAAAGTTTGCCGGGCTGTAGCGCAGGAAACCGATTCTTTATCCTTCCATAAACGAGTTTTCACTAACTCGATATACCAATCACAGAAATCGCGCCAGATAAATTCGTATAGACCTTTTGCCGCTTCCCCCATGCCATAATTTTCTAGATAATCTCTAGTTTTTTGCACTGTTTGATGATAACGAGATAAAATCCAGCGATCGGCTAATTCTAAATTTTCTAAAGCTGGTTCACCCAATTCTTCTGGGGTTTTTCCCTCCAGATTCATCATCACAAAACGGGAAGCATTCCAAATTTTATTGGCAAAATTTCGGGCAGCTTCTACGGATTCCGATTCATCGGTTTTACGGTTATATTGCAGACTGATATCCTGTCCTGCTCCTGCCACTTCTCGAATTAAGGTATATCGTAAAGCATCGGTTCCATATTTATCAATTAAAATTAGGGGATCGATGCCGTTATTGGCAGATTTAGACATCTTTTTGCCGTTTTCATCCCTAACTAAACCGTGAATATAGACATCTTTAAAAGGCATTTGTCGCGTAAAATAGCCCGCCATCATCGTCATTCTAGCCACCCAGAAAAAGATAATATCAAAACCGGTGACGAGGGTTGTGGTGGGATAATAGGTGTCTAGATCAAGGGTTTTTTCTGGCCATCCCATAGTTGAAAATGGCCACAATCCCGAGGAAAACCAAGTATCTAAAACATCGGGGTCTTGTTGAATAATTATATCCTCTCCATACTCTTGTTTGGCCTTGGCTAAAGCGGAGGTTTCATCCCAGGCAACAACGAAGGGAGTATGGTTAGTAATTTCGTTATTGGTTTCACTGATAATATACCAAGCGGGAATTTGATGACCCCACCATAGTTGTCGAGAAATACACCAATCTTTGAGTTTAACTAACCAATCGCGATAAACTTTTGTCCATCTTTCTGGCACAAAACGGGGCGAGTTTTCCTGATCTAAACAGGTTAAAGCTTTTGTGGCTAAAGGTTCGATTTTAACGAACCATTGGGTAGATAAAAGGGGTTCCACGGGAACTTTACCTCGATCGCTATAGGGGACGCTATGGCGATAGGCTTCAATCTTAACTAAAAAACCGTCTTCATCGAGTTTTTTAACGACATTTTTGCGGGCAACAAAACGATCTTGACCCGCGAATATTCCGGCATTTTCGTTTAAACTGCCGTCTAAATTCATGATATTAATAAAGGCTAAATTATGGCGTTTACCCATCTCAAAATCCTTGGGATCGTGGGCCGGCGTAACTTTGACGCAACCAGTACCGAATTGGGGATCCACTAATTCATCGGCAATAATCGGGATTTCTCGCCCCATTATCGGTAAAGTGACGGTTTTGCCGATTAAATGACGATAACGGGGGTCTTGCGGGTTGACAGCGACACCAGTATCACCGAGCATGGTTTCGGGCCTTGTGGTGGCTACTTGAAGATAACCACTACCATCGCTGAGAGGATAGCGAAAATACCAGAGATTTCCCTCAATATCCTTGTTTTCCACCTCTAAATCGGAAACGGCCGACCGGGATTCGGGACACCAGTTAACTAAGTATTGACCGCGATAGATTAATCCGTCCTCATAGAGTTTGATAAAAGCAGTACGGACAGCATGGGAAAGTCCCTCATCCATGGTGAAACGTTCCCGCGTCCAATCGACGGATACCCCCAAGCGTCGCAGTTGATTAACAATGGTACTACCTGACTCCTCTTTCCATTGCCAAGCGCGTTCGAGGAATTTTTCCCTTCCTAGTTGATAACGGTCGGTTTTTTCGGCTTTTAATTGGCGATCGAGTATAGCTTGTACTGCAATACTAGCGTGATCCGTACCTGGCAGCCAGAGGGTATTTTTGCCGGTCATGCGTTTGTAGCGAACAAGTGTATCAATCAAGGCACTCTCGAAAGCGTGACCCATGTGGAGACTACCGGTAACATTGGGAGGGGGGATGACTATACAGTAGGTTTCGCCGCCTTTTTCGGGGTTTGCTGTAAATATTTCTTGATTTTCCCAATATTGCTGCCATTTCGTTTCTGTGATCTTGGGATCGTATTGCTTCGATAGTTCCGAGGTCATGATGGGGGGATTCTACAATTCTTAGTTCTTTGTCAATTGTCCCACATTTGGGAGAGATCAAATTCCTGTTTAGTTGCAGGCTAAAAATTTTCAAGAGTCTTATTAAGATAGCTGTTATCTTTTCCTTGGGTAAACATAGCTAATTTCTGGTAATTATTTTGCATTTTATCAGTATAATAATTGCTATAATCAATTGAGGGAGTCAATCAATGGGTAGGTAGGTATTAAAAACTTTCAGATGCCCCCTTATTAAGGTAGGGTTGATTCATTTAAATTAAGTACAGCTGATTTTGAATTAATAAATTTGACTGAAGATTCTCAAGTTTATCTTTCTCTAACTAAAAGAGTTAGTCACAACAATTAATCTTTAATCCTCTGCCAATATTTATTATGAATAGATTGATAAAGCTTGTTATCAAGCCACTAAAAGCCTATCTCTCTTGAAATTGTCTGAGAGTACATCCTGTTAATTTAGCTAATTTTTCTGCTTACTTCTTACGTCGATAAAACTATCAGTTTTTCCCAACGTTCAGCTAATCACCTTTGTCCCTCTGTTATTAAGAGAAAACCCAAACCTCTGAAAAGATTCAATCCTATAGTTGTGAGAATTGACCAATTGCTTGCCGCTTGAAAATCCCTGATCTGGCTTTTATCTTCCTCAAAAATTACATCTTTTACCCAATGTAACTGATTTTTTATTTTCCAATGTCCTCACTTCGACACATTTCGACACATTTCGACAAGCTCAATGTAAAAGCTCAATGTAAAAGCTCAGTGACCGCGAATAATTTTGGCAAATACTTGAGCGGATTCGGTTAGGCTACACTTCGACACATTTCGACAAGCTCAATGTAAAGGCTCAGTGACCGCTGATATAGTAAGCTGTTTCTTCATAAGTTTTATCCCCGCGACTACCCTTTCTTTCTACTTTAAGAAGTCTTCGCAGATTTTCAAACCCTTGTCTTTCATTTTTCTAGTTTTTCCGAACTTACCATGTAAAATCAACTAGCAAAATGCCAATTTAATAAATATCTAATACTAAAGTTTTTAAAGTTTCTAAATCCACAGCCTCTCCTTTTAATCACATTCAGTTTATTGTTAATTCCTTCAACTGTTCTCAGGGTTGTTCGGTTATCAAAATGATGAGTATGAAATACAATTCAATTATCTTAAACAAAAATGCCAAGACTTAGCGATAAAATATCCAGACAAAAATTATTTATTTGATAATTATATTGAAAAACAAAGATATGAGTATAACAATTTAGAAAATATAATTACTTGTGCAACAATGGTAATTCAAAATAAATAATTTTGGACTAACATCGCCTTCCGTCTGACCCTGTTCCATAAGTTGATTGCAATGTCGAAGCCACTGCCTAGCAGTACGCCATCGCTAAGTGATTTTTCATATTACGTCAGAGCGTGGCGAAAAACTCGATGACCGGTTCGAGAGGGCGGGACTCGGCTAATGTAGAACGGGGGTGCTGAATCGTTTGTATTTTTTCAGGCTACCACCCCCTCCTTTTCTGATACCGAACTGAGGTTAATTATCGTCAAGCGTCAAAACATCTAGGCCTCTCCTTAATCCTAGTAATGTAAACTTTGATTATAGAGAAAGACTTCTAGCTCCGATCCGATGTTACATTAATAATTGAAGCTAAAAAAAAAGGTTCTTCCTTACTTGGTATGGTTCGATAGGGTGGCATAACGACGATAACAGCGATCAACCTGAACGCGCATATTTCCTAGAGTAGAGAACAAGGGAGTTAGGCAATTGCAGCTAGGGTTCAATGCTTCTCCAACCAGTCCCAAGTAGTGGGGGGAAATACCTGAGAATCGATAAACTGATCGCTGTTTGCGGGTGATGCTAGGCGTTGGACAAAAGCGAGATTATAGAAGGGATTATGGAAACTTGGACGCGATCAATTGACATCGAGGAGATAGCAAAACGCCATGGGTCTCCTCTCTACATACTGAACGTCGGTCAGCTTCGTCGGAACCTGTGCCACTTTGTGGAGCTTGTCGGCAGTCCATCTCAGGTTGCCTACCCGATCAAGGCTAATCCGTCGATGGCGATTCTGAATGAACTGGCATCCCTGGGATGCTCCGCAGACTGCTCTTCTAAATATGAAGTTGAGTTGGCCCTTTCTTGCGGATTCCCGTTGAATCGGATCACATACAACAGTCCGGCGCCCGACCACCAGCTAATGGTAGATCTCCTCGATGGAGGCTCAACAGTAGTTGCTGACTCTCAAGCTATATTAGATGACCTTCAACATAAGCTTTATGGCAAGGATTGGAGTGGGAGCTTGCTGGTTCGAGTTAACCCAGAAAAACCGGTGGAATATTTCCACAATACTGATTGGCAGGATCTGGTTTCTCACGCCTCACCAAACAGTAAGTTTGGCATCCCATCCGAGGAATTGCCAGATGCTCTGGCCAGTTGCAAACTACCTATAGCTGGCTTGCATATCCATATTGGAACTCAGATGGATAATGTATCGGCATTTAATAATTCGGTTCAGTTTATTCATCATTTGAAAAACTTAATCGAAGCCAGCTCGAATCATTGCATGAGAAAACTAAATCTTGGCGGTGGGTTTGGCATTGACTTCCATGACGGGCAACAGTTTCCAACAATCCTAGAGTACACAGAAGCATTAAAGAAACACTTGTTACCCGGTATTGAGTACATAGTCGAGCCTGGACACGCACTGGTTGGTAATGCCGTCGCCTTGTTGACTCGTATCCGCGAGCTTAAGCAGATGCGGGGCAGACGTTGGGCTATTGTTGATGTTGGCTCCGACCAGCTAATCAAGGTGACTCTCCTCTCATGGAGCCACCAAATTATCGATCGCAATCATCGCACCCTGCCTACTCAAGGGGACGATGCTATTGGAGGGCCACTTTGTTTTGCTGGCGATATATTGCTACCATCGACCAATTTAGAAGGCCAGAGTCGTGGGGATCCATTGTTAATCCAACACGCAGGAGCATATTGCTATTCAGTAAGCAATCACTTTAATGGGTTTCACGGGCCCGGGCATATAACCATAGATGAAATGGGTCAAATAGAAACGGCTTACGCTGCTGAGGACGTATTTGCCGATCACAGTTTCTTGGGATTTTCCAGGCCGACGCACCCCCCTTCAGAAGTGCTAGATCATGAAATTGATCTCGATATCATTGAAAGACTAAGCAGTGACTATCTCAAGCAGGGAGAATCTTCAGATGGCTACGCATTTACCAGAGTCCAACTCATAGCGCCAAGAACTTTGCAGTTCATGGTGAAGGCGAAGAGTTCTTTAGGGGCGATATCAATCCCATTCGCCGTCCGCATCGCCTCGGATGCCACAATAATTTCAGCTTTGTATCTTGTCGGCAAACAGGCCAAAGATGTTTCAGTTTGGGGAACAAGAACATATTTGAAGTCAGACACGATAATTCGTACCAGCCAGCCATTGAGACTGGTTGTATATATAGCGCCCAAATCAAGCCTCCCTGTGGATAAGCATACTACTCACCTGTCTCACTGGGACCTCGGCAACGGGAAGTTTAAGGGATCGTTCCGATTCATCTTATAAAGTTCTTTTCGTTGCCTTGCTCACGATATTTACACAAGCACCTTGGCACTGTGTTTCTATGATGCCCTCAACTTTTAGCTATCACCTTGAGGGTGGGAGCTTTTTCTTGCTTTAGGGGCAGTTTGTCTTTTTCCCTAGCGGTGATTGCTTCTTTGTTCTGTTGAGTTAGTTAATTCTTCTGCGCTTTCTTTGACTACTGTTGAGGTCACTGCTGCCATAATTTTTGAATAATAAGAGTTATGGTCGGTCAAGCGTCAAAACATCTAAGCTTTTCCTTGACCCTGGCAATGTAAACTTTAATTAAGAGAAAGACTTCTAGCTCCGATCCGATGTTATATTAATAATTGAGGCTAAAGAGAAAAGCCTCCCTGACAGATCAACTGGCAAGGTTATAAGGTCAAGTTCACAAAGGAGTAAACCCTGTTAAAGTTCCATTCTGTCTCGATAACGGCGATAACAGCGATCAACCTGAACGCTCATATTTCCTAGAGTAGAGAACAAGGGAGTTAGGCAATTGCAACCGAGGTTCAATGCTTCTCCAACCAGTCTCAAGTTATGAGGGGAAATACCTGAGAATCGGTAAACTGATCGCTGTTATTGTTTGTCAACACAAGTAATTGATAATTGCAGTCGCTCTCCTTTGATGAGATAATAGAAAGTCTTCTGTTCAAAAGGATATCGATAGGATGCGACTCTCTCAACAGCTTTTTGTCACCCTCCGGGAAGATCCAGCCGAGGCGGAAATCCCCAGTCATAAATGCTTAGTCCGTGCCGGTTACATTCGTCGTATCGGCAGCGGTATTTACGCCTATTTACCTCTGATGTGGCGGGTTTTGCAGAAAGTCTCCCAGATAGTCCGGGAAGAAATGAATAAAGCCGGCGCCCAAGAATGTTTACTTCCCCAACTGCAACCGGCGGAACTCTGGCAAGAATCGGGCCGTTGGGACACCTACACAAAAGCAGAAGGGATTATGTTTGCCCTGACGGACAGGCAAAACCGGGAGTTAGGATTAGGACCGACTCACGAAGAAGTAATTACTGCCGTCGCTCGTGATTTAATTCGTTCCTATCGACAATTACCGGTTAATTTATATCAGATTCAAACTAAATTTCGCGATGAAATTCGCCCTCGTTTTGGTTTAATGCGGGGACGGGAATTTATTATGAAAGATGCCTATTCTTTCAATCTTGACGAGGAATGTTTAAAGAAAACCTATCAAGCGATGGATATAGCTTACCGCAATATTTTCCGCCGTTGTGGGTTAGCTTTTCGGGCAGTAGAAGCGGATTCTGGAGCGATTGGTGGTTCCGCATCCCAAGAATTTATGGTCTTAGCTGATGCTGGAGAAGATGAGGTTTTATTTACTGCCGATGAAAAGTATGCGGCTAATGTAGAAAAAGCCGTTTCTTTGCCAGCAGATAAAGTGGCTTCTCCCTTTAAAAAGTTTGCTAAAAAAGAGACTCCTAACACCAACACGATCGAAAGTTTAGCTAAATTTCTTGATTGTTCTGCCACTGCCATCGTCAAAAATGTTCTCTACGAAGTGCTTTATGATAGCGGCATAACTGTTTTAGTTTTACTGCATATTCGCGGCGATCAAGAGGTTAATGAAGTTAAACTACAAAATGAATTAGTTAGACAGGCGAGCTGTTACAATGCTAAAACAATTTTGGCTTTAAAAATACCCGATGCTGCCGCTCAACAGAAATGGGGAACTAAACCTTTACCTTTAGGTTATATTGCTCCCGACTTAGAAGATAATTTACTCAAAAAAGCCAGCGATATAGCTCCTAAGTTTTTACGCATAGCAGACAACACAGTGATAGACTTAGAAAACTTTATCACTGGTGCTAATGAAAGCGGATTTCATGTAGTGGGAGCCAATTGGGGTAAAGATTTTATCTTACCAGAATTAATCGTCGATCTACGCAAAGCCCGGGTAGGCGATCGAGCTATTCACGATCCTAATCAAACCTTGCAAAGTGCTAGAGGAATTGAAGTCGGTCATATCTTCCAATTGGGTTATAAATATTCTCAAGCTATGAATGCTTTTTATACTAATGAAGCGGGAGAATCTACCCCCATTTGTATGGGTTGTTATGGTATAGGAGTATCGCGTTTAGCCCAGGCAGCCGTAGAACAATCCTACGACAAAGATGGCATTATTTGGCCCGTAGCTATTGCCCCCTATCAAGCGATTGTGGTTATTCCTAATTTAGCCGATGCCGAGCAGGTAAAAACTGCCGAAAGTTTATACAATGAGTTAAATCAAGCCGGCATTGAAACCCTTTTAGATGACCGGGATGAACGTGCGGGAGTTAAGTTCAAAGATGCGGATTTAATTGGGATTCCCTATCGCATTGTCACGGGTAAATCTCTCAAATCGGGTAAGGTGGAATTAGTCGAAAGAGCCAGTAAAAAAGCATCAGAAGTAGCAATTAATGAGGTGGTTTCCTATTTAGAAACTGCTATTTCAAAGGTAAATGTTTCTGATTAAGTAATTAAATATACAGATAATTTTCTTTGTTTATGTATTTGATGAGCGAATATGAGTCGGGGTACCTCCTGTCATAGCAATAATTTTTCCAGCGTTGCTGATTTGAGATATAAATCTTCTTTTGTGGGATTTTTAAAACCTAGACCCAAACTGGGGTGAGGGCATCTCAAAGGCTATTGACAATTGGCCAATTTTGTGATTTGCGTGGGCATTTCAAGTGATACCAGTCAATCAGAATAGTTACGAACTCGACCTATTTGGTCGATTGTTGCTTAACAATTGAGATGGCAAATTCTACTCAAATATGCCTGAATTGTCGTCTGGGTGGGCAACTCACATAAAGTTCATTTTGTCAAGGATTGTTAAGATGCGCTTACCCAGGGCTGCTAATATGCCATAGAGTTTTTTATCTCTGATTTGGTCTATTACTATTTTACTGAATTTTGCCGATTCATGAAGAAAAAAGTGTTGATGCCTTTGGGCAAGATAGAGCGATTACATTTAAATTTTTAATAAGGTCGAGGTTGAAAATTATCGGGAATATCTAATTCAAATACTTGGTCATGAATCCGAGCCACATAAAACCCCTCTTGCAGAATTTTTTCGCGTAATTCTGGAGATACATGAACCGCTGCTAATATGCCATAGAGTTTTTTATCTTTGTGTTCAGGGAAAAAGCTGCGAAACCGTTGCAAAATACTTTTTAATTGTGTAATAGATTCCTCTCTAGCATGACTTTTAACCTCGACGATATAGGCAGTATTTAGCTCACCA
>NZ_JADBUZ010000118.1:0-10674 GCF_020245305.1 Microcystis sp. M20BS1
ACCAGTTTTGAGGTGGCCAATTACCTAATTTTCAGGGAAAAAGTCCAGGGATTTTCCCCCTGATCACTCCCATGCCTGGTACTTTTTGATTGACAAAAAGTCTAAAAGTCTTACCCAACAAGGTTTTTAGATTTTTTCAGCAAACCCTAGGTAAAGGCTATAATTCACTCGATCCCGAACGTCACCGAAACCACTGCGGTAATATCTTTGTCGATCGAGGAAGTGTCGTAAATTCCCGAATCGCTCACGTCAGTGGAATTGCGCGAGGTGATCTGAAAAACTCCCGTTTTCGCATCGCGCACCCTTCCCACCCGACTGCCGGTACTACTAGCGATCGCCTCAGCCCTCGCTCTCGCATCTTTGGTCGCCGCCGCCACCATTTCCACCCGCAGCTTATCCAGTTGGGTGTAAAGATATTGGGGAGGTTCAGAGACGAGGTTAATTCCCTCCTCAATCAATTCCGTTACCTGCCTAGAAAGTTCCGTGTAACGGGCCACATCGCTCGCTCGGATCTCGAAGCGTTGGGTGAGACGATAGGCGAGAATTTGCCCGGTTTCCTGGCCGTTAACTGTTACTTCGGGAATCGCCATCGTCTCGATCGCGTTGGTGGTGATTGCGTCTTCGGGAACTTGTTTTTCTTTGAGATAAGCTCGTATCCGCTGGGTTTGCCGGATCAGATCGCGGTAGGCATCTTGGGCGGTAGGTTGTTGACTGGAAACCGATAAACGCCAGAGAAGATAATCGGATGTAATCGCCCTTTTGGCCGAACCAGTGACGACAAAAACATCGCTCGCCCGTTTCACCGCCAAGAACGAGCGTGCCGCTATCCACGAACTCAAGACGAGAGCGATCGATAGCACTGATAAACCCGCGAACACCTGTGGGAAACGTCGAAATATAGAACTGTCTTTCATCATCCCCATCCTAGAAATCCGACGTTTCTATCCTATGCTAGTAGCGAGTGCCTTGAAATTATTATTTACAAAAATCAATGGAGGTCGCAATCTGACGGGATGCTTTCCCTTCCCCAAAAACTCCCTAGCGCTGACGGCGACAACGCCCGATAAGTTCAGCTTGACCATGGAATGGGCTTTATCCCCCTCTGTTTAACCCGAACTGTGGTTAAATAAATACTTCGCCGAAAAAGGTTTCAGCGAAGTACCACAATAGTCAGTGACCAGTTATCAGTTATCAGTACCTTTACTATAACACCTTTGATCCAAAAATCATAGCTTGGTGCAAAAAAAAGGCCACAAATAAATACTTCGCCGAAAAAGGTTTCAGCGAAGTACCACAATAGTCAGTGACCAGTTATCAGTTATCAGTACCTTTAGCATAACACCCTTTTTCGATCACTGCAAGACTTTTTGCAAATTTTAGGCCAAGAATTTTGGACCTAAACCGACTTTCGGCGCGTACACCGCCCGATCGCCCAATTCTTCTTCGATGCGTAATAAGCGATTATACTTAGCCACCCGTTCACTGCGACTGAGAGAACCGGTTTTAATCTGTCCGGCATTAGTGGCCACCGCTAGATCTGCGATCGTGGTGTCTTCCGTTTCTCCGGAACGATGACTGATGACAGAACGATAACCGTGACGAGTGGCCAGGGCGATCGTTTGTAGGGTTTCCGTCAAAGAACCGATCTGATTGAGTTTAATCAGGATCGAGTTAGCAATACCCAGATCGATCGCTTTTTGCAGACGGATGGGATTAGTCACCATCAAATCATCGCCCACCAACTGAATCCGCGCCCCCAGTTTATCGGTCAATAATTTCCAGTTATCCCAATCCTCCTCGTGTAAACCGTCTTCAATAGAAATAATCGGATAGCGATCGACTAAACTGGCCAAAAAATCCACCATTTCGGCCGGAGAATGGGCCGAACCATCGTAGATGTATTGACCATCCTTATAGAATTCACTGGCGGCCACATCCATAGCTAAAGCCACCTCCGACCCCGGTTTATAACCAGCACGTTCGATCGATTCAATCAAAATATCCAAAGCTTCCTGATTTGAAGCCAAATTAGGAGCATAACCGCCCTCATCGCCCACACCAGTCAGTAATTTGCGTTCGTGCAAGGCCTTACCCAAAGCGGCGAATACTTCCGCTCCCCAACGCAAACCCTCCTTAAAAGAATCGGCCCCGATGGGGAAGATCATAAACTCCTGAAAATCGACGTTATTATCAGCGTGAGAACCACCATTGATCACGTTCATCATCGGGACGGGTAGTACATTGGCCATCGGACCACCGAGATAACGATAGAGAGGCAATCCCAGATCCGCCGCCGCTGCTTTGGCCGTAGCCAGAGAGACGGCTAGGATAGCATTAGCCCCTAATTCTCGTTTATTGGCCGTGCCATCGCGATGGATCATAGCTAAATCGATACTAGCTTGGTCGAAAGCATTCATCCCCTCCAAAACTGGGACAATTTTTTCGTGGACATTGCGAACCGCTTTCAGGACACCCTTACCACCGTAACGCTGGGGATCATCATCGCGTAATTCGTGGGCCTCAAAACTACCCGTAGAAGCGCCACTGGGAACCTGGGCCAAACCGAGCGCCCCCGATTCTAACAGCACTTCCGCTTCGATGGTGGGACGGCCGCGGGAATCTAGAATCTCCCTAGCTGCGATCGCTTCGATGGGAACTTCGATTTTATCTAACATAACTTATCGTCTCCAACTCAATTTACGGGGTAATTTCGGCTGATTACTAATTGCCTAAAGGGAAATCCACGTTGACAATCTGCTTTTGATCATCAAAAACGAGGATTAAAGTATCCGTCAGTTTTTCAAATTGAATCGTCACCAACACCAAATCCACACCGTCCGTATCCGCACCTTTTCTGACCTGAGTTCCCACGACCCGACGCACGGGGCCGGTACGCTTAAGTAAATTTTCCCAAGCGCCTTGCACTCTGGTGGGGAAAACCTCAGCTTTGAGAAAAGGGTGTAGATAGCCTCTGGCCAGGCCGTAGTCTTTATTGGCCAAAGCCTTGACAAAAGCATCGCCAATCTCAGAAATACTACGAAATTCGGGAAAATTGGCGGCAACTATCTGACCTGACTGGTTAAAGGTAATTACCACATCTTCAGTGAGTTTCTCAAATTCAACGGTGACAATCACCAGATTGGCATTGATAGCATCGAGTAGCTTGCTTTTGACAATGCGCTTAAACGGTCCAGTATGGTCAGTGACTTGGCTTTCCCAGACCTTTTGCAGTTTTTCGGCAGTCCAGAGGGGTTTTAGTTGGGGTGACAAAGCTGCAATAACTTTACCGTATTGTTTAGTTCCCAACCATTCCACTATCTGCCGAGCTTGCTTTTCTTCTCGAACGGGATCACCAAGAGCGATCGCAGTCGGTTCTAGGTTCGCCTGTACTGGTGAAGCGCTGAACGGAGTCCAAGGCAGGGAAAAACCAATTAAACACAAAGAGAGAATCGATACCCGTTTCGCTAATGAAAGCCGCATCATTTCAGCTATTGCTCCGCAAATAAATAACGTTTTTCCACTTGACGATTGAATTGATGCCATTGTTCATTAGTTAAAGCATTCAACATCGGTCGATCGAGCAATATCTCTCCCCTTGTTATACTGATTTAACGATTAAAACTACCGCCGAACGCGCTTGCACCCGATAATTTTCCGATTCAATAGCGGCGGCGGCATCTAAATCACAGGCTGCCTCGGACAATTGCCCAGCAGTATCAATGACGCGATGCCATTTTTCCCCTTGTCCCAAGGGTGGTAACTGGAAGTTGAGAGATTCCCAGTAAGCGTTGAGCATAATGTGTAAATACTCGTTTGCCTTAGGATGACGCAGGGAAAAAGCTAAACTGCGGGAATCTTCCGACCAATCGGGTTTACTCAACTGTACACCATGCCAACTGAGATGGGGTTCAAGACTGGTATAGGTGACTTCTAGCAATTTTTCTTGACGGAAAAGAGCTAATTTTTTATTAAAATCGATCAGTCTCCTTACGAAACACCAAAGATCGAACTCTTGCTCTACCGCACTCCAATCGAACCAACTTAACTGGTTATCCTGACAATAGGCGTTATTGTTGCCCTTTTGGGTGCGTCGCACTTCGTCCCCCATCAACAGCATAGGTGTTCCTTGGGAAATAAACAGGATCGTTAAGAGATTTTTTATTTGTTGCAGTCGCAGGGTTTTAATCCTCTCGTTATTGGTTTCCCCTTCTACCCCACAATTCCAGCTAAAATTATCGTTGCAACCGTCCCGATTCTCCTCGCCGTTAGCCTCGTTGTGTTTCTCGTCGTAGGAAACTAGATCGTTAAGGGTAAAGCCGTCGTGACAGGTAACAAAATTTATACTTCTATTGACATCGGTATCGGGTCTGTGGTATATGTCGGGGCTTCCTAAAATCCGCGCCGCTAATTTGCTGACTATGCCGGTATCTCCCCGGACAAAAGCGCGCACATCATCGCGAAAAGGACCATTCCACTCGGAAAACCAATCGGCAAATTCAACAAATTGACCGACACTATACAATCCTGCTGCATCCCAAGCTTCGGCGATTAATTTTGTGCCGGCTAAGACCGGATCCGATTCGATCGCCCAGATCATGTTATAACCTTTTTGCAGAATCGGTTCCCCGTCCACATTGCGCGATAATACGGCCGCCAGGTCAAAGCGAAAACCATCGACGTGCATTTCCGACACCCAATAGCGCAAACAATCGAGAATCATTTTGCCAACAATCGGATGACTGCCCTTGAGGGTGTTACCACAGCCGGTATAGTTGCTATAGAGGCTTTTATCGACCGCATCGAGGATGTAGTAGGTGCGATTATCGATACCTTTCAAGGAAAGAGTCGGCCCGGTTTCGTCCCCCTCGGCGGTATGATTGAAAACCACATCGAGAATCACTTCGATCCCCGCTTTGTGTAAAGCTTTCACCAGATCCCGAAATTCATTCAAAGGACCCAGGGGTGAGCGATCGCTACTGTAACCGGCATGGGGCGCAAAAAAGCTGATCGTGCTATAACCCCAATAGTTAGTTAACCCCGGCATGGCCGAAGCAGGATCAAAGTAATGAATCGGTAACAATTCCACGGCAGTAATGCCTAGGTTTTTCAAATAGGGTATTTTTTCGATTAATCCCGCAAAAGTACCTCTTTTTTCCTCGCTAACGCCGGAATTCGGGTTGCGAGTAAAGCCACCGACGTGCATTTCGTAGATAAAACTGGCAGAGTAGGGAGTGCGTAACGGTTTGTCATCTTCCCAATCATAGCAGCCCGGATCGACCACCAGACCCCGCAAAGCTCGATGACAATTATCGCCTTTTTCGCTGGCCGCTTGTCGATCATAAATTTCCGCACCGACAATCGCTTTCGCATAGGGATCGAGAACTACTTTATCAGGATCGAAGCGATGACCCTGGGCTGCATTATCTGGACCATAGACTCGATAAGCATACACTTGACTGGCTCCAATCCCGTGAACGAAAATATGCCAATAGAAAAAAGTGCGATTTTCTTGGGGATTGAGACGAATAATTTGACTAGGTTGCGGAGAATTAGCATCATCAAATAATAATAATTCGATCGCAGTGGCATACTTAGAAAATAGTGAGAAGTTGACACCATCGGCCAAGACAGTCGCACCGACGGGATGGCTTTTACCGTGATCGGTTTCTAAGGTCATTGTCAAGAGATAAGAAGTGATTAGGAGTAGTATAAGATTATTCGGCGTTGTTGAATTGGCGTACCATTATTCAGCAGACCCTAAGTAGGTAGGTGTTAAAAACCATCAGCGCCCCCTTATTAAGGGTAGTAGGGTTGATTCATGAATCAACCCTAGGATCAAGGGGGTATCAGCGCCCCCCTTATTAAGGGGATATCAAAGGCGAAATCTATCTTCAATTTAATTGAAACGACGATCAAAAAAGACTATGATCGTGTTTGTTGCGAAGTTGCTGAAGGGTTTTGCGATCGCTGTCTAGATCGACTTCATCGTAATGTAAATCGGCATCGTGGTTTTTCAAAAAAGCATCCACCACCCAACGAGAAGATAGACCTAAAATACTTCCGACCTCAGCACTGGTGATTTTTTCCGCTCGGTAGGCCTGCACCACCAAAGCCTCTAAAATTTCACGGGTAAGATTATTGTAGTTGTAATGTTGAAGCAATTCATCGGGAATATCGATAGTAATTTTCATGATTTAGCTTCCTTTTTTTTGGGGGTTACTGATAATGTTTATAGAACTTAGGTTGAGTTAAAGCATGAAACCCAACGCTTATTCTACACCTTCTCAACAGGATTTAGTATAACTTTTGGATATGGATAAAGCTGGCATTTCTATTACTTCGCTTCAAATAATTTACAAATCTCTTTAATAGAAATATAGATACCGAGAACAGCACCTAGCAAAAGAGGGATTTGACTATCCGAACCAAGGCATTTCTGAAAATTTTCATCGGTTAACACTTTATAGACGACCTTAACTAGGGTAAATGCAGTCCACAAAGTTAACCCAGAAACAAAAAGAATTTCTAGATAAGATTTATTGTTTCCCCGTCTTGGCTGTTTTTTTGTAACCAGTGCCACGCTTGCGGTAATGACCAAGGTTCCGATTAACAAAAGAAAGTTTTCAATGTTAACAATCTTCATCAAAAATTTATGCTGATTTTGTTTTCCTAAAGGTAATATACCATCCGCAGCCGGCCGCTAATATCGCACCAATAACCGCACCGTAAACTCCCGCAATCGATCCCCCTAGGGCCGCACCTCCCACCGTTACCACCATCAGGCGATCGGCTTTATCCCAAAATCGAGGGGAATCAGCACCCTCGCGATCAAGGGGGGATCCAGCTAATTTTTGGGCAGTTTTTACCCAATCTTGGCTAGGAATAACATCATTAATAAATAGGGACTCGAAATCTAAACTATCGGGAAAAATGACGCTTAAACTTTTGGTGCGTTCTTGGTTAGCATAGGCTGCGTCTAACTCTTCGATCGCTTTTTTATAAGCTTTTTCTAGGGGGGGAAAATCCTTGACAAGTTGCCGCAATTGTGTTGCTGCCTGGGGTTGTTCTTCCCTTAATAATCGTTCAATTTCTTTGAGCGATCGCTGTAGATATTCTGGCAAGGGTTCAGTCTGCTGTGCGAGGGCGATTAGCAGCGCTTCAAGATCGATAATTGTTTTGGGAATTTCCATAAGTTAGTCCTGTCCAGTCAGGGTATAGGCCGCCCAATGGTAAGGATCACTATATTCTGTTAGTTGATCTAGCCCTATTGTACTGCCTTCCTTCAAAGTATTCGCCGCCCTCACCTCCAGTCGATCGACCCCTTCCCTTAGGTCGGGAAGTTGTCCAAGTTGCTCGATCCAGTTAGCTAGTTGCTGCCAAGTGATATTTTTTAACCAATTTTGTGTATTTTTCAGAGCTAGGGCCGGGGATTCACCCGCTAATAATCTTTGATAGAAGTTAACCATAAACCAAGCACTAGAAATCTCCTTCACCGGCCAGAGGGTACTGACCACATTAGTCGCACCCGCTGCCCGGAAAGCACTGACGAGGCCGACGTATTCGGTAGTAATGCCATCCTTACCGGTGAGAGCGGTTTCACAGGCAGCCAGACAGACGAGACGGTAACTAGAGAGGTTGAGCTTGTTGATATCCCGGACAGTCAATAAACCATCGCTAAGGGCGATCGCAGACTCCTGGGGACGAAAAGAGTCATAAAAGCCGTGACCAGTGAAATGAAAGGTTTTATGGGCATTTTCGAGGGCTTTGCGGACGTTTTCCCGTGATGCCTTTTTCGGGCTAATTCTCTGGCTCGGTTGCAGGATATGGCTAATAATCGCTGATTCCAGTTGGGCGAAATCCATGGGTTTTTGTTCCGTTTTGGGGTCTTCGACGCTGAGGAGGGGAGAATAGGAGAAATCGCCGGACTGGGGACGCAAACCGACCTGAGCAGAGGGGAGATAGGTGGCGGTGTATTTTTCGGGGAAGAGGGTATGTAGGGGGAAGCGGTGCAGATCCCGGTGGGGGATGAGAATCAGGGAATCAACGGAAACCGGCAAAGGTTCGAGAATTTTATCGATCTGTAAAATCCGCTTTAATTGGGCAAAACGGCTGTTAAGTGACAATCTCCAGGGGTGATTTTGTTTATTCTCCGTTTCTTTTTTACTGGCATAGTCGCGGTATTGTTTATCCCATTCGGTTAACCAAGTCCGAAACTGTCGCGCTGGTTGACGGCGTTGTTCTGGCTCGACAATGACCGGATCAGCCTCTGCGGTGATAATAAAGGTGGTGAGATTGTCCTCGCTGAGATACCAGTAGATAATCGCCTTATTCGGACTGGTCAGGCTTTGGATGGTGGCATAATCGGGACTGGTGGGGTTTTCTTGCCAATTATCGAGAATCCAAGTCAAACAACGATTTTTATAAAATTCTGCCTGTTCAATTGCGTCTAGGGGATGATTTTCCTCGATCAGTAAATCGATTTCTAGGTGACTAAAACTGCTGAATTTTCTCTCAAAAGCCGGTTTATCGCGTTTCTGGGCGCGTAGTCGAGTGAAAAGGTGGCGCCCCTGTTGTTGATAGAATCGCGCTTCAGGGATTTCCTGTAGGGAAAGATGAGCGCGGATCAATCCTTGCAGAATTTTTAAATGATCTTCCGGGAAGTCTTTTTCGCTGAGAATCGGTAAAGCGATTTGATAATGTCGGATCGCTTCGCGCCAATAGGGACTAGCATTCTCTTTATATCGGGAATGTTCCAGATAAGCGTCCCCTAGATAGCGATAAATTTGCCCCCACGGAGGCGATCCTTGAATGAGGTGGGGAAGTGCCTCCCGGAGGGCGAAAATATGGGGTTCTCGGTCATTAAGGGCTACTATCGGTTTACGGTAAATGAGAGCTTCTAGACTAGGAGTAGAAATGCGATTTTTACTCAGAGAACAAACGGCCCACCCTCGGCCGTACCAAGCTTCATGCTTATCGGGTTTAAATTCTAAAGCGCGATCGTAGGATGCGATCGCTTCTGCCAATCTGCCTAATTTATGCAACGCAACCCCTCGGTTGTGCCAAGCTTCATGCTTATCGGGTTTAATTTCTAAAGCTTTGTCGTAAGATGCGATCGCTTGTTCAAATCTGCCTAAATCAGCTAACGCAATCCCTCGGTAGTTCCAAGCATCATGGTAATCGGGTTTAATTTCTAAAGCTCGATCAAAGGATGCGATCGCTTGTTCAAATCTGCCTAAATTACCTAACTCATTCCCTAGGTTGTACCAAGCTTCATGGAAATCGGGTTTAATTTCTAAAGCTCGATCGTAGGATGCGATCGCTTGTTCAAATCTGCCTAAATTACCTAACGCAATCCCTCGGTTGTCCCAAGCTTCATGGTAATCGGGTTTAATTTCTAAAGCTCGATCGTAAGATGCGATCGCTTGTCCAAATCTGCCTAAATTACCTAACGCATTCCCTCGGTTGTCCCAAGCTTCATGGAAATCGGGTTTAATTTCTAAAGCTCGATCGTAGGATGCGATCGCTTCTTCAAATCTGCCTAAATCAGCTAACGCAACCCCTCGGTTGTTCCAAGCTTCATGGTAATCGGGTTTAATTTCTAAAGCTCGATCGTAAGATGCGATCGCTTCTTCTAATCTGCCTAGATTATATAACGCAATCCCTCGGATCAACCAAGCTAGATGGAAATCGGGTTTAATTTCTAAAGCTTGGTCGTAGGATGCGATCGCGCCGATAAAATCCCCATTCATGTATTTCTGGGTTCCTTGCTCAAACCAGAATTCGGCATCCTGAACCACTTCCGTTAAATCCGTCTCCTTTGAGCATAGATTTTCCCCCTCCACACTGGAAACATCCCTCACCGCGTCGCGTAACTGGAGGCTAATCCGTTGGGACACTTCCCCCAGATTTCCCGTCATCACCTTGCCTAAAGCCGCCAGATCTCGCCCTAAAGTTTGATAATCTTCCGGATACTGTAGCCATTCCTCGCTTTTGACCTCTAACCACCGCGCCAGCTTTTTATCGTCACAATGGCGACTGTATAGCCATCCCCGTAACCCGCCGGTAGTGGTTCCCGCCGCCACCTGCTCGAATAACCCCATCAATATCCCTTCATATTCCCCATCGCTGGGTTCTGGAGGAGTATTTTTGACTTCTTTGGGGTTAATTGCCTTCGGACTGGCAATAAAGAGCGATTTTAGCCAATTCCAGAGCTTTTTTAGTAAGGATAGCATCGAAGAAAGGGGGAAAGGAAGATAAGGAAATTATATCTCTACTGCCGAAAGTCGTCCCTTTCGGGGTTCATACTCGTCCTAAAAGGGGAAATCAGCAATCAAACTTCTGAAAATACCCTAGCGATCGCTCTCTCCCAGCGAGCGAGCCACTTCTAAGACCTGTTCAAGAGATAATCCCAGAGAAGCGGCGATTTCTTGGGGATTAACCCCCGCTCGCAATAATAAGGGAACAGAAGCTAATTTTCCGGTGATTTCCCCTTCTTGACGACCTTCTTGACGACCTTCTTGGCGACCTTCTTGACGACCTTCTTGACGACCTTCTTGGCGACCTTCTTGACGACCTTCTTGGCGACCTTCTTGACGACCTTCCTCTAGGGCCTCCTGAAACACACGCGTCTGTCTTAACTCGCTTAAACTAAACATAGCTTCTATCTCCTTTCGA